>JANQFU010000105.1 GCA_028277665.1 Alphaproteobacteria bacterium
TCCTTGTGAATCAAATACATCTCATTGAATCACAAAGAAATCAGTCTGTGAATCCGGAAAATTAGCTCGTTAGACGAGTTTGAGGACACTCCCTAGAGCTTGGTCAGAAGACAAAGAAGAACTTAACACCACTATAGACCTTCTGACCATGGACATCCCCACTATCATTCTAGAGAGCGGCACCCCCGCCTTTGCAAAAAACAGGATCGCAGAGCATTTAAAAGGTCTGTCCACAGAGACTCTCCTGACCATGTGGTATAAGACACTTGACGAAGAAGATGCGAATGAACTGCAATATACCACCCGAAAAAAAGACGACTTCTACACGATCTACACCGCCATGCGGGAATTCGGAACACGGGCTTCCGACCTCGAAAACACCATCCTGAATGTTCTGAACGATCTGTTCAGCGCAGCAGAACAGGAAAGGGTATCAGGACTACCAGGTGACGGCATACACGTCCAGTTCAGAGGCAGGATAATTTCTTTGATCTCCAGGGAAGAAGTGCAAAAACGCGCGATCGCCGTCCGGGACGTACCCCATCTCAGACAAATCCATAATGCATTGAGCATTGTTCATGGTTCATACATGGGAATGGTAGCATCAGACGCCCCTCCCTCGAATGATATTCAAACACCTCGTTTAACAGACCAAAGCACCGCGCGGCCTTGGTACCAAAAACTCGGATAGTGGGTGCTTGATAGACAAACCCCGGATGAGGTTCATGATAGACGAAATTTTGTTCTTCCAGCCTCGGGCTACGCCCTTCGTCCAGAAGAACAAAATCACAGGAGCAGAACAGTATTGGCGGCATGACACAACCAAACGGTCGTAGCTTAACTTCGCCGCTACACGTCCCGTTCAGAAATACGATGATTGCTTTGATCCCCAGTAAAGAAGTGCAAAAACGCGGAATCGCCGTCCGGGACGCAGACCATCTCGGACAAATCCACGATGCATGGACCGTCAGACACGGTGCACGCACGGGAATACCGTCAGCCTCTCAAAATGGTCGGGCACCGTCTTAGCGCATCAGAAAGACTCTCAACGAATCTCCGCAGTCGATTGAATCCGCGAAAAGATTCATTTTTGCGGTTGACGGAGAATCGCGAATAACTCATAGTGATTCGGTAGGATCACGAAGAGCGAGCTTGCCGAATGTCTATACAAAAAAGTCAAGAACTCCCAAGAAATTACATCCTCAAAGGAGATTGCATCGAAGAGCTGCGCAAGCTCCCGGACGAAAGCGTCGACATGGTTTTCGCCGACCCGCCCTATAATCTCCAGCTACAGGGGGACCTGCACCGTCCGGATAATTCCAAGGTCGATGCGGTTGACGATGCGTGGGACAAATTCGAACACATGGAAGTCTACGACCGCTTTACGCGCGACTGGCTCGCGGAAGTCCGCCGCATCCTCAAACCCGACGGCACGGTCTGGGTGATCGGCTCCTACCATAATATTTTCCGTGTCGGCAGCGTCCTGCAGGATCTCGGCTACTGGATCTTGAACGACATTATCTGGCGCAAAAGCAACCCGATGCCGAATTTCCGCGGCCGCCGTTTTACAAACGCGCACGAAACCCTGATCTGGGCGTCCAAAAGCAAAGACTCGAAGTACCGCTTTAACTACGACTCGATGAAAGCCCTGAACGAAGACCTTCAGATGCGCAGCGACTGGTTCATTCCATTATGCACCGGCGGCGAACGCCTGAAAGGCAGCGACGGAGCAAAAGCGCACCCGACCCAAAAGCCGGAGGCCCTGCTCTACCGCGTGATTATGGCGTCATCCATGCCCGGCGACCTGATCCTCGACCCCTTCTTCGGAACGGGCACAACAGGCGCAGCCGCCAAGAAACTCGGCCGGGATTATCTCGGGATCGAAAGAGAACAGGATTATATAGACGTCGCAACAATGCGGCTGGACGCCATTGAAGCCCGTCAGGACGAGACCATCCTGAAAACCACAGGAAAACGCGAGGAGATGCGCGTCCCGTTCGGCTGGCTCATTGAACACGGCCTCCTGGAGCCCGGCACGGAACTTTCCGACCCGAAACACCTCCACGTCGCCAAAGTCCACGCAGACGGAAGCCTCATCGTCAAAAACAAAAGCAACACGATGATCGGCAACCACCGCGGCTCAATCCACAAAGTCGGCGCCGCATTACAGAATGCCCCGTCCTGTAACGGGTGGACCTTCTGGCATTACAAGGAAAACGGGAAATACGTCCCGATCGACCGCCTGCGCCAGAGACTGCGCGAGGCCGTCGCCCTCTCTGAAATGAGCGCGCCGCCTCCCGGAAAAACCATCCAGTAACACAATAGACTTCGATCTATGAATAAGGAATACTATTGAAGAACAAATAGAATCGCGGTGAATAGATAAACTGTTTTTGAATCGCGAAGGCACGAAGACGCGAAGTTTTCGCAAATCCCTTCGCGGCTTTGCGTCTTCGCGATTCATCTATTTTTCTGGATTCTACGGTTTACGGTTAACAGGTAAAAAAGAGATCCCCGACATGACACAAGAAACCGCCCCGGCAAGACATGACTGCGTCTTCATCAACGGGCTGGAAATCATGATGGAGATCGGGGCTTATCCGGAAGAATTCGGCCGTAAACAACGCGTGATCGTCGATCTCAAAGCCTGGCTGAAAGACCGGCACAGCCTCTCGGACAAGGACGAACTGGATACGGTCGTCTCATACGACGACATCCGGAAGGATATTGAAGACATCGCGGCCAAAGGCCACATCAAACTTGTCGAAACCTTCGCCGAACGGATCGTGGACCGATGCTTCGCGCACTTCCCGCGTATCGCGCAAATCCGCGTCAAAATCACAAAACCGGATATCATCCTCCACGCCGCGGGCGTCGGCGTCGAAATCCGCAGAAGCCGGGAATAGTGAAATTAAGGTCAGGATCTAATTCCCAGAAGATGAATACAGCAAATGCCGCATCTCCGGTGTTTCATAAACATCATACCCCTCAATAGACGCGAGCATGACCGACACATCCGTGCCGTTCACACCAATCGGTGCAATGCCGAGATATTTGATAATACGGACGCGGAGTTTCAAAAGGGAAAGCCGCTCGTAATCCTCAAAGCGGATTTCTTCGGGCATGCTGTACTGATATTTGATCGTGTTTGTTTTGCTGCGCATCAGGTAATTCCGCGCCTTGCGCTCCGGGACCGGAACCTCCTTCAGGGAAAAAACCGTGTTAAAGTCAAGCGCGACATTGCGCGGATATCCCGGAATATTGCCGACCATGCCGCAAACGGGTTTTGTTATGTCGTTGCTGTGCGTCAGAATTACACTGACGCCGTTATAAAGCTCTTCGTCCGCAACCATAAAAGCTTTCTTTTTAAAATCGTAACGGCCAAGCGGCATGATTTGTAAAAATTCGAAACGGTTTGGAAAGCCCTGACGGTTTTCAATCAGATATTCCCGAACTTTCTCTACGATACCCTGCCATTCAAAATCGTTATGATAATAATCATGATAAACCTGACAATTATTGACCATCACATAACGTTCGATCGCCTCCGTATCCACTTCAGGGTCATACATCGCGATTTTCCAATATAAACGGGATAAATTCTCAAGCGTCGGCTTGATATACTTCAATTTTCGCGTCTGGTTCCGAGTCTTGTGAAAATAATCCGCGTATTTTTGGATATCGAAGTTTTCATCTGCCTTGTAAGCGTCCCGGATAATCTCGCTCCGGCCCCGCTCCGTAAAAAAATTGGCGTATGCCGTACTTGAGAAAAAAGAAACAAGAACAATAGAATATAATACAATTCTAAGAAACGACATAAACTCAAAAACCTTATCTCTTCTCTGCCGTTAAATGCTTTGCACAGTCTACCCCGAATCCATATCCCGGATCAATGGAACCGCTTTCCGGAACAGCCCGGGCAATCCGGCATCCTCAAGCTTTGTGATCTCCGCCCAGAAAAACCCGTCCGGAAGCGCGCGCCGCGGATCCAGCCGCCCCGAATACGGGATCAGCCGCAACGCGAAATGCGTGAAGACATGCCGAATTTCCGCGCCCGGAACAGGCGTCACATCACGAACGGAGAGCCTGCCCGGATCCATATCGTTCACCCCGCTCCCGTCCCATCCCCGTGACGGAAGCGCGATCATGGAGGCCAGAAGCCCCTTCCCGGCCCGCCTGTGCAGCAAAATCCGCCCCTGCCCGTCAAAAACAAAAAAGACCTCGCCCGCACGTTCCGGTTTGGGCGCTTTTTTCTCCCGCCGGGGAAGATCGTTTTGGATCCCCTTGCGCGCGCCGGCGCAAAGATCCTGAAGCGGACAGCTCATGCAAAGCGGCCCGCGCGGGCGGCAAACGGACGTCCCAAGATCCATCAGCGCCTGCGCAAACGCGCCGGGCCGGTGCTTTTGGGCGGACATCAGGCTTTCGCCGGCCTTGCGGATCTCTTTCTTTCCCGCAGGAAGCGGCGTCTCAATGGCGCGCAGCCGCGCCAGTATCCGCTCGATATTCCCGTCGATAACGACCGCCGGACGCTCGAACGCGATCGCCGCGATCGCCGCCGCCGTATAAGGCCCGATCCCCGGAAGCGCAAGAAGCGCGGCCTCGTTATCGGGAAAGCGGCCTTGATATTCTTCACAAGCACAGACAACGCGCGCGCATTTATGAAGGTTCCGCGCCCGGGCGTAATAACCGAGCCCGGCCCATTCTTTCAGAACCGCGCTCTCCGGCGCCGCCGCGAGGGCATGCACGTCCGGCCACAATGCGATAAACCGCCGGAAATAGTTTTGAACCGCCGGAACCGTCGTCTGCTGGAGCATAATCTCCGAGAGCCAGACATGATACGGATCGGGACGATCCGCGCGCCAGGGAAGCGCCCGCGCATATTTGTCATACCACGCCAGAGCGTTCCGGCGAATCCCGCGCGCCTCTTCCGGCGTAAAGATAGGTTTTGAAGCTTGCATACGGCTCATGCTATGACGTTGTTTCAGGATCGCAAAGGAAGAATGTCAAATTGTCCGGAAAAGAAGAACCGCAACGCAAACGCAGCAGCAACAACAGACATGTCACGGGCACCACGCACGGCCTGAAGCCGATTTACGGCCTTGTCACGGCACTGCGCGACAAAGCAACGACCCGTAAATTCGTCTCGCTCGGGCGGATACTGAAATACTGGCCGGACATCATGGGCGAAGACATGGCCGGAAAAACCCTGCCGATCAAGATCCATTACCGGAAAGCCAAAAAAGGGAAAAATCCGGCGGCGCTGCTGGAGATCGGATGCGCAAGCGCGGACGCAACCGTCCTGCATTACCGCAAGGATCTGATCCTCGCGCGAATGAATCAGGTCTTCGGAAATGAATGGATCACAGAGATCAAATTCATCCATCTTTCCCTGCCGCAACCTGAAAAGCCTCAAAATCCGGGGAAAAACCCCTTGACGCCGACGCAAAAAAATACTCTATCCCTTATGCTGGAAAACGTGCAGGATGAAGAGCTGAAAGCGCAGCTCCGCTCTCTGGGCACGGAAATCATCCGAAAAGAACATGAAAAACAAGGCTCATAGACAACAATAAACAGAACAACACGGTGAACACATGAAAGTCAACGCGAACACACTCCGCCCCGGCCACGCTCTGGAATATAACGGCAAGCTCTGTGTCGTCCTGAAAAGCGAGATCATGACCCCCGGAAAAGGCGCTGCCGTCATTCAGGTCGAGATGCGCGACATGCGGACCGGCAACAAGGACAACGCCCGTTTCCGCACGCAGGAAGTCGTCGAGCGCGTCCGCCTCGAACAAACGGAGTTTCAGTTTCTCTACGAAGGCGAAGACGATCTTTTCACGTTCATGAATAACGAATCCTTCGAACAAATTGATATCCCGGGAGACCTCATCGGCGACAAGAAAGCCTTTCTGCAGGACGGCATGACGGTCGTCATCGAAACCTATGAAGGCCAGCCGCTGGGCATCGAGCTTCCCGACACGATCGTGGCCGAAGTCATCGAGGCCGAACCCGTCGTCAAGGGACAAACGGCCTCTTCATCCTACAAACCCGCCGTTCTGGATAACGGCGTCAAGGTCATGGTTCCGCCGCATATCGAAACGGGAACCCGGATCGTTGTCCGGACGGAAGACTCGACCTACCTCGAAAAAGCAAAGGATTGATCCGCTATGGCTGTCAGATCGGCCGATATGAACATCATGGTCCGCGCCGCGGAAAAAGCGGCCCGCGCGCTTCTGCGCGACTTCGGAGAAATCGAACAATTACAGGTTTCAAGGAAAGGCCCGGCCGACTTCGCTTCGGCGGCGGACCGCCGCGCCGAAGAAATCATCTACGAAGAACTGCACAAAGCCCGCCCGTCTTTCGGATTCCTGATGGAGGAAAGCGGCGAGCATAAGGGCGAGGACGGCGAACACCGGTTCGTGGTCGATCCGCTCGACGGCACGACGAATTTCCTGCACGGCCTCCCCCACTGGGCGATCTCGATCGGCCTGATGCGCGGAAACGAAATCATTGCCGGACTGGTTTACGATCCGGTGAAGGACGAAATGTATACGGCCGAGAAAGGCGGCGGGGCCTTCCTGCGCCGCCAGCGTCTGCGTGTATCCGGACGAAGGGATCTTTCCGCCTCCCTCATCGCCTGCGGCAGCCCGCATCCGGGCAAACCCGGATACCCGTGTTTTCTCGCGCAAGCGGAGAAGGTCCTTCAGACCACGACCGGATTCCGCCGGTACGGCGCCGCAGCGCTGGACCTAGCTTATGTCGCCGCCGGACGGTTCGAGGGCTATTTCGAATACGGGATTCATCCGTGGGATGTCTGTGCGGGGATCCTGATCGTCAGGGAAGCGGGCGGCAGGGTCGGATTTATCACGGATGACAGAGCGTTCTCCGGAGATTATGATATGATCCCCAAACACGGACTTCTGGCCACGAACACGGTCCTTCACGACGAGATAAAATCGCTTCTGCGCAAAGCGGTACAGGAATGAATGAAGAAAACAGATTAAAAGACAGATTTTTTCGGTTCATCCGTCAAAGGCTTTCCGCATTCGCGGGAACGGCGCTGATTGTCTCTCTCTGTCTTTTTGCAATATTTCCCATATCCAACAAAGCCTGCGCCGAAAGCCCGGAGACCGAAGCCCTGAACCGGGAAGTCCTGCGCCGGATCGAAAGTTACACGCCGCCGCCGATGTTCGGCATGCCGGACGACGGCCGGTTTTCAAGACCCGTTCCGGAAAATCTGCTGTCGACGCCGGTCACATACGATCACGGAGAACTCCCGCCAACAACAGAAAACGTCAAAACCGCACCGCTCCCGCCGGAAATCCCGGAAAAAAAGAAACGCGCCGCCCTGTCGTCCGCCCCCGTCCTGCCGCCGCCCAGAAAGCCGGTTGCCGCCGCGAGCGCACGTCCGGAGCCCCGGCGCCCCCTTCCACTATCATCCTCCGGCATGCCGGCCGTCCCGCCGGGCCCCGTCGCACAGGAACCGCTTGAAGCCCCTTTAATACAAACTGCACCAATACAAACTGCACCTCCGGTTCCGGAACCGGAGGACGACGCAGACCGGAACGCCGCGACCCGGCTTACGCTTGTCTACGAACCTCAGGAACAAAACCTGACACAGGATCACCGGGAACGCCTGAAACTGCTTCTGGGGATGGCCGCCGCCTCGGAAATCAACATCGAAATCAAAGCCTATGCCTCTCCGGACGGAGAGAACCAGAGTTCCGCCCGCCGGATCTCTCTCAGCCGCGCGCTGGCCGTCCGGGAATTCCTGATCGAAAGCGGCGGAATCGATGCCGGACAGATTTTCGTCCGGGCGATGGGGGATGAAACGCAGGACCCGCCCCTCGACCGCGTCGATCTCTCCGTGACCGCCCCCTGAAAGACGGACTGTTTTCAGTGGACAATTCCCCAAATACTCAAGGGTTCCCTTGACTTTCCGGGGGATTTCGTCAAATTGCAGTCTTGATGGACGATAACACGCCCTCTCCCCCGTGGGGAGAGGGTTGGGTGAGGGAGCATGTATATCCTGTGAGGAGCAGATAGAATTGTGATGGATAGACAAATTGCTTTTGAATCGCGAAGCCCCGAAGACGCGAAGTTTTCACAAATCCCTTCGCGTCTTTGCGTCTTCGCGATTCATCTATCCTTTTATGCCCCTCACCCGTCACACCACATGAATGTGGCGTGACGACCTCTCCCCTGTGGGGAGAGGTGAACTTTTTGGTGCGTAAAGCTCTATGCAAATAACGAACAGGAGAACCGTCGCATGAAATCGACTGCCGTCCTCATGATCGCGACCTTTTGCGTCGTCGCTCTCGCCGGAGTCGTCTACGCATTCGGGTATAACCACTATACGACCGAAGCCGAGAACAAACCTGACACGCGAATAATACAGATCGTCGAGAAAAAAGCCGCGCCCCCGGCCTTGCCCGCAAACGCCCTTGAAAACGTCCGGTCCGTCGGCGATCCGAGCGCCCCGGTCACAATGTATGAAATGAGCTCTCTCACCTGCGGCCATTGCGCTCATTTTCATACAGACACCTATCCGCTCCTGAAAAAAAATTATATCGACACGGGCAAACTCCGCCTTTTCATGGTCGATTTTCCGCTCAACAAACCCGCGCTCGACGGCGCGATGATCGCGCATTGCCTGCCGGAGAAATCCTATTTCCCGTACCTTCAGATCCTGTTTGAAAATCAGAAAAAATGGGCCTACGCGCCGGATTATCCGGACACGCTTGAGCGCGACGCCCGGCTCGCCGGTCTGGGACCGCAACAAATAAAGGAATGCCTGGCCGATGAAGACCTGAAAAACCGGATCATTGATAAAATAGATATCTTCTCAAAAGCCTTTGACGTGCACTCGACCCCGACTTTCGTCTTCAATAACGGCGCAGAAAAATTGACCGGGAACCAGAGCTATAAAACCTTCAAACGGGTCATCGACTCCCTGCTTGAAAAAGCGGAGACAACGGAAACACCGGAATGATCCACTTCAAGACCCTCAAACTCCACGGATTCAAGTCTTTTGTCGACCGGACGGTTCTGGATATCGAGCCCGGACTGACGGGAATCGTCGGCCCGAACGGCTGCGGCAAATCGAATCTCGTTGAGGCGCTGCGCTGGGTCATGGGGGAAACCTCGGCGAAGAAGATGCGCGGCGACGGCATGGAAGACGTTATTTTTGCCGGGACCTCCGCCCGCCCGGCCCGCACGCTGGCCGAAGTCTCCATCGTGCTGGACAATCAGGACCGCGACGCTCCGCCCGCCTGTAACGGCGGCGACGAGATCGAGATCTCGCGAAAAATCGAGCGGGATCGCGGCTCCGCCTTCCGGATCAACGGCCGGATCGCCCGCGCCCGGGACGTCCAGATGCTCTTTGCCGATGCGATGAGCGGCGCGAACTCTCCGGCGCTTGTCTCGCAGGGACGGGTGACGGCCATCATCAACGCCAGGCCGGCGGACCGCCGCCTCATCCTCGAAGAATCTGCGGGCATTTCGGGACTATACGCCCGCCGCCATGAAGCGGAGCTGCGCCTGCGCGCGGCCGACCAGAATCTCGCCCGGCTCGAAGACCTGACCGGCGGCATGGACCAACGCCTCGCTTCCCTCAGGAAACAGGCCCGGCAGGCCGCCCGTTACAAATCTCTAAGCGCCCGGATCCGTCAGGCCGATCTGATGATTGCATGGTCCGAATGGCGGGTTCTGCACGACCGGATCCGCGAGGCAGAACAGCTTTTCGCCGATGCGGAAAAAGAGGTCGCCGCCTATATGGCCGCGGTCGCGGCTCTGACGAAAACACAGACGACGCAGGGACAGGATCTCCCGGCCCTTCGGCAGGAAGAATCCAGAGAAGCCGCCGCACTTCAGGCAAAGAAAATCGAATTACAGCGGATCGAAGATCGCGCCGCGCAGTCCCGTCAGGCTCTCGAAGACACGCAAGCCGCGCTCGCCCAGACCGGCGCCGATATCGCCCACGAAACCCGCTCTCTGGAAGACAGCGAAACGGGCCTGACCCGCCTGACGGAGGAAGCGGGACATCTCGAAAAAAGCCGCACGGACGCGCAAACCCGCCTCAAGGAAAAGGAAAGCGAAAAGGCGGACCTCGCCAAAAATGTCGAGGATCTGGAAAGCCGTTATACGGCCCTGATGCAAAGCGCCGCGCAAATGCGCGCAAGCCGCGATACGCTGGTTGCCCGCGTAAACGGCGCACAGCGCCAGCTTGAGACGCTGCACGGCAAGGAAACCCGTCTCTCGGACTCTCTGGCCGCGCTAAAATCCGCCCGGACAAACGCCGGCGCGAAAGATCCGGACGCCCTGCGCGCGGAGATCTCAAAAACGGAAAACGATCTCACCCGCGCCAAAGACGACGCAAACAGGCTTGCCGAAAACCGCGCGAAACTCGGCCGCGAAATCGATGACGCCAAAACCGCCGGACAAAAGGCCGCAAACGCCCGCGACCGTCAGACGATGGAAATCAAGACCCTGCGCGATATTCTGGAGGCTGAGGATACGGGCGGATTCCGCCCGGTCGTCGAAGACATCCGCGCAAATGAAGGCTTCGAAGCGGCGTTGACCCGTGCGCTCGGAGAGGCCGTCGCCGCATCCTTTGAAGACGGCGCGCCGATGAACTGGCGCAAACCGGACATCGCGCCAAACGCCCTCCCCCCGCTTCCCGAAGGATTGCGCCCGGTCGACACGCTGGTCGAAAAGCCGCCCGCGCAAATCCTGCCCCTTTTGAAAATGACGGGACTGGCGGCAACCGCGGACGACGCCGAACGCCTCGCCCCCCACCTCCTGCCCGGTCAATCCGTCGTAACGAAAGACGGCGGGTTATGGCGGTGGGACGGCTTTCACGCCGCCCCCGGAAAAACGGACCGCCACGCCCTGCGCCTGCGCCAGAAGAACCGCCTTGCCGAGCTTGAATCGGGCCTGCCCGCACTGGAGCGCGACGTTCAATCCCGCGAGTCCGCCCTCGCCGCGCTTGAGGCCAAACGCGCGCAAACCAGAACCGCGGCAGAGGAAACATCCGCAAACATTCAATCCCTTGAGACAAGCCTGCGCCAGTTGAACCGCGACCTTCAGAGCGAGATCGAATCGCGCGCGCGTCAGGATGCCGGTATCGCCCGTCAGGACGAATCGCTGACCCTTTGCCGGGAAGAGATCGCCCGCCTCGAAACCGACCTGAAAGACGCGCAGGACCTCCTGGATCAAAGCGACGCACAGGCCCTCAAATCTCTGGAAGACAAAACCGCCGCCCTGCGCGAAAAACTCGCACAGGCCCGCGCGGCCCTGCAGGATTGCCTGCGCGACGTGGACCGGATGGCTCAGGCCGAAAAAACGAGGGAAGCGCGCCTGCACGCCATCGCCGACGAGCGGGTCAACCTCAAAAACCGCTCGATTCGCGCCCGCGAACGCCTGAAAACGCTGGACGAAAGACAGGACGCCCTGCGCGAAAAACTGAACGGGTTAAAGGCCCGCCCGGATGAAATGAGCGGCCTCCGGGAAGACCTCCTCTCCGGCATTCAGGAAGCGGAATACAAAAGAAATATCGCGGCAGACAAGCTCGCGGCTCTGGAAGCCGGGATCGCCGAAACCGCACGCGCCATGAAGGAAACCGAAGCCCGGCTCGCAGACAGCCGGGAAGCCCGCGCCCGGGCGCAGGCGACATGGGAGGCTTTGCGTACCCAAAACGAAGACCTGGATGCCGCCATCTCCGGCCGCTTTGAAATGTCCCCCGCGGAACTGAAAGCGCATATCACTCTTCCTGAAGAGGCCCTCGAAGATATCGACGCAGCCGCGCTCTCTGAATACCGGCAGGCCAGAGACGAGCTTGCTCGCCAGCGGGATGCCCTCGGCTCGGTGAATCTGCGCGCGGATGAAGAGGCAACGGAACTGGAGCGCGAACTCGCCGCTCTCCTTCACGAACGCAACGACCTGATCTCCGCGATTGAAGAGCTTCGCGGAGGGATTAACAAGCTGAACAAAGAGGCGCGCGAGCGCCTGCGCGCGGCCTTCGATCACGTCAACGCCCATTTCGCCCGCCTGTTTACGCAGTTGTTCGGCGGCGGGAAAGCGCATCTCGCACTGATCGACTCGGACGATCCGCTCGGCGCGGGGCTTGAGATTTTCGCACAACCGCCCGGAAAATCGCTTCAGTCGCTTTCGCTCCTGTCCGGGGGAGAGCAGACGCTCGCGGCGATTGCCCTGATTTTCGGGATGTTCCTGACCAATCCGTCTCCCGTCTGCGTTCTGGACGAGATCGACGCACCGCTCGACGACGCCAATGTGGACCGGGTCTGCGATCTTCTGGAAGAGATCTGCGAGACCGTCAGGACCCGCTTCCTGCTGATCACCCACCACCGCCTGACCATGGCCCGGATGGACCGCCTGTACGGCGTGACCATGGCCGAACGCGGCATCTCGCAGCTTGTCTCCGTCGATCTCCAGAAATCCTTTGAATTCGCAGAGGCGGCATGATGAGCGATCCGGGAAATGATCACAATGAAAACCGCGACCTTCTGTCGCGAATCGCAAAAGCCCGCAGCGAAAGCACGACCCTCGACAAAAAACCGGAGGAAATCGGAAACGGCGGAAAAGACGATTCGGAGAACATGCGTATCGGCCTTCAGACCGGCACGGAATTCGTGGCCGACACGATCGGCGGCGGCTTCATCGGCTGGCTGCTCGACAACTGGCTCGGAACCTCGCCCTGGCTTTTGATCCTCTTTTTATTGCTGGGTCTGGGGGCCGGATTCATGAATGTGTACAAATTAACGCAGGGTGCAGGCACATCCGTCGGATTTGCGGGATTGCATCAGAAGAAAAAACAGGCTAAACAAGTGCCGGGTAAAAAATAAGACCGCCGGATTGACGGAGAAACGCACAGTGTCCGACCCTTTGCACCAGTTTGAAATTACGCCGATTATCCCCATTCACATTGGCGGCGTCGACCTCTCCTTTACGAACTCTGCGCTCTGGATGGTTATTGCCGCCGTGACCTCCATTACGTTCCTGACCGTGGCCATGAAGCGCAAGGCGCTCGTCCCCGGACGGCTTCAGATGACCGCAGAGGTTCTGTACGGCTTTGTCGCGAATATGATCCGGGACAATCTCGGCTCCGAAGGACGCCAGTATTTTCCGCTGATTTTTACGCTCTTCATGATCGTGACCCTCGGAAATGTCATGGGCCTGATCCCCTACTCCTTTACATACACCTCTCACATCATCGTGACCGGTGCGCTGGCCCTGATGATTTTCTTTACGGTCGTGATCATCGGCATTTTCCGCCACGGCCTGAAATTTTTCTCGCTTTTCGTGCCGCCGGGCGTGCCGTGGTTCCTTCTGCCGATGATCGTGCCGATCGAAGTGATTTCTTTTATCGTCCGTCCGCTGACCCTGTCCGTTCGCTTGTTCGCCAACATGATGGCCGGACACCTGATGCTGAAAGTCTTCGCCGGGTTCAGCGTCGCCTTTTTCAGCGCATTCGGCGTCGGCGGGATTCTGATGGGTGCGATGCCGATGGCTTTTAACGGCGCGCTGTTCGCGTTCGAGTTGTTGGTCGCCTTTTTGCAGGCGTATGTTTTCACGGTGTTGAGCTGCATTTATCTCAAGGATACGCTTGAAGTTCATCACTGATTGTGTAGGATGCCCGTGCCTGAGGCACGGCTTGGGGATTGTCCCCGAAAAAACGAAAATTGGTAAAACCGCAAACGTAGAAGGAAACCGGAATAATGGAAATCGAAGCCGCCAAACTTATCGCCGCCGCGCTTGCTCTGCTCCCGATTCTCGGGGTCGGCATCGGTCTCGGCCTGATCTTCGGATCGTACAACGAAGCCGTCGGCCGCAACCCGAGCGCATCCGATCTTCTGGATAAAAAATACTTTCTGAGCTTTGCCTTTACGGAAGCTCTGGCCATTTTCGCGCTGGTCGTCTCCCTGATCATCCTTTTCGGTTAATCAGCGCACAATGCACAGACGGACAGACGTCTTGCGGGACATGGGCATGGAATGGGCATGGATATGAACACGAGAAGCAAAAACGGACACATCCTTCCGGCCGCCGTTACGGTCTTCGTCCTCAGCACGGCGGTCCCTGTTGCCGTGCAGGCGGCGGAAGCCGTCCATGACGACCACGGGCACGGCCATGAAGACGCCTCCGGCGGCCTGCCGCAGTTCAATCCGGAAACATACGCCAGCCAGGTCTTCTGGCTCGCGCTCGTGTTTGTCGTCCTGTATGCGATTTTCGCAAAAAAAATCCTCCCCGATATCTCGAGCGTTCTCGGCAACCGGAAGGAGCATATCCAGAGCGATCTGGATACCGCCGAACGCCTGACCCGGGATGCGAAGATGGTCCAGAACGCCTATGAGCGCTCTCTGGACAAAGCCAGAGCCGAGGCCGCGCGCGTTCTGGCCGAAGCCGAGCAGACCGTTAAGGATACGGCACAGACGAAAAATGCCGAGTTCCGGAAGAAAGCGCAGGACGACACCCGCCATCTGGAAGAAACGCTCGCCGCTGAAACCGGCCGGATCATGCAGGACATGAACGATATGGCGGCGGAGATCACCGCACAGGCGGTCCGGAAAGTCGTCGGCCTCGATATCGACAAGGCAAAGACCAAAGACGTCATCCGGGACCTGAATGCGAAAAAAGCCGCGATAAAAGCGGCATAATCCGACAAAGGAACGAGAGAGAATGCTCGAGACGATCCTCACCGACAGTTATTTCTGGGTAACGCTTTCGTTTCTCCTGTTTGTGTATGTCGCCTACCGGTTCGGGAAAGCCTCCGTCCTGAAAGGGCTGGACACGAAAATCGAGGACATCCGCAAGGAAATCGACACGGCGGAAATGCTCCGCGTCGAAGCGCAGGAGCTTCTCGCCCAGTACGAGCGCAAACAAAAAGACGCCGCACAGGAAGCGGTCACGATCATCATGAACGCGAAAAATCATGCGGAAAGCATCATGAAAAACGCGGAAGACGAAATGGCCGCGACGATGGAACGCCGCGAACAGCTCCTTCAGAACAAGCTGAACCTGATGGAAGAGCAGACCCGCCAGCATATCCGCCAATACGCGGCGGAACTTGCCGTCGAAGCGGCGGAACGGATGATCCGCGACAATCTGGATAAAAAGGGAAACAGCGCCATCGTCGATGAAACGATCGGCCAGATCCCGGACCGTCTGCGGGCTTGATTTTACCAAATTTTGTCATTCTGAGAGCGCGTATGGCGCGCGAAGAATCCTAAAGATCCTTCGCATACGCTCAGGATGACAGGTCGAAGGAACCGAAACCATGTCCCAAACAACACCTGACATCGAGATTTACGGGCGCGATGCGCGCCGCGCCGCACGGGCGCTTGCGCAACTGGAGGGGCCCCGCGTTACACAGGCGCTTGAAACCGTCGCCGGATTGCTCAGAGACCGCACCGGCGACATCCTGACCGCCAACCGGATCGACGTCGAACACGCCGAAGGAAAAGGCCTGACACCGGCCATGATCGACCGTTTGCGCCTCGATAAGAAAAGGATCGCCGGGATCGCGGACGGCGTCCTGACCGTCGCCGCCCTGCCGGACCCTTCCGGTAAAATCCTGTCCGAGACAACCCGCCCGAACGGCCTTGTGATCCGCAAGGTCAGCGTTCCCATCGGCGTCCTCGGGATGATCTACGAATCCCGCCCGAATGTGACCATCGACGCGGCCGCCCTCGCCCTCAAATCCCGCAACGCGATCATCCTGCGCGGCGGCTCGGAAAGTTTTCATTCCTCGATGGCCCTGTTCAAAATCTTCCGTGAGGGCCTCGAAAAGGACGGGCTGCCCGGCGGCGCCGTTCAGATGATCGAGACGACGGACCGGGCTCTGGTCGGAGAGATGCTGAAAGCCGATCATCTGATCGACGTCATGATCCCGCGCGGCGGTCGCTCGCTGATCGCCCGTGTCCGGGACGAAGCCCGGATGCCCGTCTTCTCCCACCTTGACGGACTCTGCCACATCTTTATCGACGAGAGCGCAAGCCCCGATATCGCACGGGACGTCGTCCTGAACGCCAAAATGCGCCGTACGGGCATTTGCGGAGCAACGGAAACCCTTCTGGTTCACAAGGATTTCCCGAAAGAGGACCTGAAAGCCGTCCTTGCGACCCTGATTGAAAACGGCTGTGAAATCCGGGGAGATGAAGACATCCGGACCCTGATGGGCGAGGCCGTTCTCCCGGCGGGCGAAGACGACTGGAAAACCGAATATCTTGAGGCGATCCTTTCCGTGCGGATCGTCCCGGATCTCGAGGCCGCCATCGCACATATCAATTCATACGGCTCGCACCACACCGACTCGATCCTGACCGAAGATCGGGATGCCGCGGACACGTTTTTCCGGACCGTCGAAAGCGCGATTGTCATGCATAACGCCTCAACGCAATTCGCGGACGGCGGAGAATTCGGCATGGGCGCGGAAATCGGGATCGCGACCGGAAAACTGCACGCCCGGGGCCCGGTGGGCGTTGAACAACTGATGACATATCACTATCGTGTCTTTGGAAGCGGCCAAACCCGCCCGAAATAGAAATATAGTGATTTCCGATAAGAATAGGGCATATTCTTATCGGAAATTGTACCGAGCGAACGCGAAGCGTCCGTAAGGACGGAAGCATGCCCAAGGGCGCATGAGCACTTGAGGGCTCGCATTTAAAATGTCCGATTTTAAATGCGAATAACTATAGAACCTCAGCTATGGATAAGAGGACTTTAAAATTTTATAAACCAACGTCATCCCGGCGAAAGCCGGGATCCAGTCATAGAGTTGTTTAAACGCGAAGGTCCGGAGTTTCGGAGGAGAACTCCGTTTCTGCGGACCGCCGCGTA
>JANQFU010000108.1 GCA_028277665.1 Alphaproteobacteria bacterium
TCCTTGTGAATCAAATACATCTCATTGAATCACAAAGAAATCAGTCTGTGAATCCGGAAAATTAGCTCGTTAGACGAGTTTGAGGACACTCCCTAGAGCAGGTTACATAATATACCGGCTTTCTGAAACAGCCCTGAAAGGATAGAGAAATGACCCAGCCCCAACCGACCGCAGAAACGTGGCAAGAGATTCTGAACCGCTATAATGACACGAAAGGTGGAAATGCTTTAATTGAAAATATGGTAAAAACATTTAAGGCATATGGGGTGTATGTAGAAACGCGCCAAACCGAAGATAACACGCACATAATTGAAATTTTTCCGGGTCAGCGTTCTGCAAATGCGAGGACTTTTGTTTCGCCTGAATGCGTGGTCGTCCATACAGATACTCCTCCTCTTGTAAATCTCAATACGCGGCAAGGATGGCCTTATGAACATTCTCCGAATTTGAGATTGGATGACGAAGAACTGCCACACAAATTGCATGAATACGCTGCGACTGTCGCGAAAGGGCTTGGTGTTACATCACCTGCTGCCGCGGCTGGATGGGGCGCGCCTTCTCCCGCAGGCGGCGGATAGCAATTGTCGGAGGCGGGGGAGTGTGCTAGGACTTCCCCATGTCTTCTGAAAATCCGCATTTCGTTCATTTGCACGTCCACTCCGCCTATTCGCTCGCAGAGGGGGCGATCCGGGTCAAGGATCTCGTGAAGACCTGCGCCAAACGGCGCATGCCGGCCGTTGCCATTACGGATACGAATAACCTCTTCGGCGCGATGGAGTTTGCGACCGTTGCCGCGAAAGAGGGGATCCAGCCGGTTCTCGGCACGCAGGTCACGCTTGACGGCGGCACGCAGATCGTCCTTCTCGTCCAGTCGGAGGCGGGCTACAAGAATCTCAGCAAGCTGATCTCTCAGGCATTTTTGGAGACCGAAGGCCATGAAGATCCGCATTTGACCTGGGCGCAGCTTGAAGCCGCGCCGCAGGGTCTGATTTGCCTGTCGGGCGGGCTGGCGGGGCCGCTCGGGCAAGCTCTTCTTCACGGGCAGGCCGATGAGGCGGCGCGCCGCGCAAAAGCCTTTAAATCCCTCTTCGGCGATCGGTTCTATATCGAGATCCAGCGGCACGGCCTCCCCGAAGAAGAGAAAATCGAGGATGCTCTTGTCGGTCTTGCCTATGATCTGGACATCCCTCTTGTCGCGACGAATGATTGTTACTTCACGGACCGCGCGATGCATGAAGCGCATGACGCTTTGCTCTGTATCGCGGAGGGGCGTTACATCTCCGAGGCGGATCGCCGCCGCGTCACGCCGGAGCATTATTTTAAATCCGCGCAGGAAATGACCGATCTCTTCGCCGATCTTCCGGAGGCGATCCTGAACACGGGCGTCATTGCCCGTCGCTGTTCATATCTCCTTAAGCCCATCGCGCCGATTCTTCCGCCGTTCAAAACCGAGGGCGGACGCTCAGAGATCGAGGAGCTAAAGGAACAATCCCGCAAGGGTCTCGAATGGCGTTTGAAGCATTTTGTTCCCGGATCCGGCACGGAAGAAATCGACAAGCCTTATTTTGACAGGCTGGAATATGAGCTGGATATCATTGTTCAGATGGGGTTTCCGGGATACTTCCTGATCGTCTCGGACTTTATTAAGTGGTCGAAAGCCCGGAATATCCCTGTCGGGCCGGGACGGGGATCTGGGGCCGGATCGGTCGTCGCGTGGTCCTTGCAGATTACGGAGCTCGATCCGCTGCGTTTTGCTCTTCTGTTTGAGCGGTTCCTGAACCCGGAGCGGGTCTCAATGCCGGACTTTGACGTTGATTTTTGTCAGGAACGCCGCGACGAAGTGATCAAATACGTACAGGACAAGTACGGCCATGACAGCGTCGCGCAAATCATCACGTTCGGAAAGTTGCAGGCGCGGGCCGTCGTCCGGGATGTCGGGCGGGTTTTGCAGATGCCGTACGGGCAGGTCGACCGGATCGCGAAGATGATCCCGAACAATCCGGCCAATCCAATCACGCTTGAGGACGCTCTCGAGCAGGACGCGGATTTACGCGCCGAGCGCGGAAAAGATGAGACGACGGATAAGCTCATCACGATTGCCCTGCAGCTTGAGGGCCTGTACCGCCATGCCTCGACCCACGCGGCGGGGGTCGTGATCGGGGATCGGCCGCTGCATGAGCTCGTCCCGCTTTACCGCGATCCGCGCTCCGACATGCCGGTCACGCAGTTCAACATGAAATTCGTCGAGCAGACGGGCCTTGTCAAATTCGATTTTCTGGGGCTGAAGACGATGACGGTCATTCAAAAGGCCGTCGATTTGATCAAAAAAAAGGGCGAGGAGATCGATATCCTTCAGGTTCCCTTCGACGATCCTGAAACATACGAGATGATCCGCAGAGGCGAGACCCTCGGCGTGTTCCAGGTGGAAAGCGCGGGCATGCGGGATCTTGCGCGCCAGATCGAAGTCAGCAATTTCGAGGAGCTTCTGGCCGTGATCGCGCTGTACCGGCCCGGACCGATGGAAAACATCCCGGTCTATCTGAAGAACGTCAACAATCCGGATGAGATCGACTACATGCATCCGAAGCTGAAGCCGATCACGGAAGACACGCACGGCGTGATGATCTATCAGGAACAGGTGATGCAGGCGGCGCAGGTTCTCGCGGGCTATACGCTTGGCGGCGCGGATTTGCTCCGCCGGGCGATGGGCAAGAAGATCAAGGAAGAAATGGACAAACAGCGCCGGATCTTTATCGAAGGCGCGAAAAAGCACAACGATATCCCGCAGGAACAGGCGGACAGGATCTTCGATCAGATCGCGGCCTTTGCCGGGTACGGGTTCAACAAGGCCCACACCGCCGGGTACGGGTTGATCTCTCTTTGGACCGGCTGGCTGAAAAAGCATTATCCGGTCGAATTTATGGCCGCGTCGATGACGCTTGATCTCGGGAACACGGACAAGCTCGGCATCTTCAAGCAGGAGCTGGACCGGATGAAAATCCCGTTGCTTCTGCCCGATGTCAATCATTCGAACGTCGTTTTCTCCGTCGAGGGCGAGAAGATCCGCTATGCGCTTGCGGCCCTGAAGGGCGTCGGGGAGCAGGCCATGGCGCATCTGGTCACCGAACGCGCAGGAAAAGGCCCCTTCAAAACGCTGGAGGATTTCGTCGGGCGGATGGATGTCAAGCACATGAACCGCCGGCAATTCGAACAACTGGTTTGCGCCGGCGCGTTTGACGGCCTGATCGACAACCGGGCGCGTCTCCACGCCGCGGCGGACATGATTATGCGTTATGCCTCGGCGAATGCGCAGGAAAAGGCCAGCGGGCAGGAAAACCTGTTCGGTGGCGGCGGCGATAGCGACGAGACGGGCTTCGGCATGCCCGAGCTTCCCAAAGACGTTTATGAGTGGGATCCGCTTGAAAAACTGCGTCATGAATTTGAGGCCGTCGGATTTTATCTCTCTGCCCATCCGCTGGACAGCCGCCGGGGTCAGCTGGAGAAAATGGGCGTCGTCGAGCAGGCCGCCGTTCCGGATAAACTGGCGGACACATCCGCCGCCCGGATCCGCATGGCCGGGATCCTGATCAAGAAGCAGGAAAAGGTTTCGGCCAAAAGCGGAAATAAATTCGGCATTTTGCAGGTCTCGGATGCGTCGGGCGTGTATGAGGTCTTTTTGTTTTCCGATATCCTGGCGCGCTGCCGGTCCATTCTGGAGCCCGGCACTGCGATTATGCTGCATACGGACGCGGAACAGCGCGAGGAGCAAATCCGCTATACCGTACAGAATGTCGAGCTTCTCGATCCGGTTCTCGAAGAACGGCTCTCGGAGGTGCGCGTTCATCTGGCGGGCGTCGCGCCCGTCGGGCAATTGCGGGATCTTTTGGAGCGGGAAGGCGAAGGCCCGGCCCGGATCGTCGTCGTGACGGATCTCTCCCCCGCGCGCCGGGCGGAGCTTCGCCTCCCGGGCCGCTGGAAATTCGGCCCCGCCGCGCGGAACGCCCTGCGCCGAAGCGAAGGCGTTCTCGATATTTCGGAATTCTGAATTCCGACCTTGTAAAACACGCGCAAATCCCGCTATAACAAAAGCATGGATAGAAACCATGCCGCATGGACGATCCGGACGTCTGATTTTCCGCATGAAGGGGACGATGCGGAAAAGCTCGCGTTTTGCGTCCGCTATGCGGCGCTGTCCTGCTCGACCTACAATACGCAGCCCTGGCGCTTTCATATTTCCGGCAATATCCTGAAACTTTACGCTGACCGGCGGTACGGCCTGCCTGTGATCGATCCGGACGACCGGGAACTTGAGATTGCCTGCGGGAGCGCGCTGTTCGTTCTGCGGCTGGCGATCCGCTGTTTCGGTTACAGCGAGACGACGGAGCTTTTGCCGGATCCGGACAATCCGGATTGTCTGGCGCGCGTGCGTCTGGGCACGCTTTCGGATTACGCCGACGATAACGACAGCGCGCTTTTAGAGGTCGTTCCGCGCCGCCATGCGAACCGCAGGCCGTTCGACAACAGGAAGCCCGTGCCGGACCGCGCGCTGCATATGCTGAAGTCCGCGGCCATTCAGGAAAACGGCTGGCTGCACGTCTGTATGGAGCCGGAGCGCGAATTTGTCGGCCGCCTGATCGTCGAGGGGGACCACATCCAGATCGGCGACAAGCATTTCCGGCGCGAAATGGCGCTCTGGGCCGATACGGGCCGGGCGGCGACCGGGGACGGTATGCCGCAATATGAGCGGACTTATTCGGATATCATGAATTCGCTCTCGCAATTCGTCTACCGCCGTTTCGAGGATAAAAACGGACAAGTCGTCTCAAACGAGGAATTGCTGGACGGAACGCCGGTTCTGGCGATTGTCGGCGCACAGGCCGGCGGCGCGACGGAGCGGATCATGGTCGGACAGGCGTTGATGCGCGTGCTCCTGACCGCGCAAACGCAGGGACTGGCCTTTTCCTTTTTGAGTCAGCCCTGCGAGGTGCCGGAGCTGCGCCTGCGGCTGCATGACGAGTTTTCGGCGCTCGGCCGCGCCCATATCATCCTGCGGCTCGGTCTGCCGACCCAAAAGCCCTTTTACGGTCCCCGCCGCGCCCTTGAGGATATCATTATCCGCGAGGAGGGCGGCGCGCCGCCGCTCTCAGGCACAGGCGCCCCCGGAAAAAATCTGGCCGCACGAATCCGCAAGCTTTTCCTTGCAAAATAGCCGCAAACCCGGTATAAGCCCCCTGCCTGTCCGGTGTCGGGCGGGTAATACACATGCGAAACGGCGGTATCCCCGCATCCGGTGCTTTGTAAAAAGCCGCCAGGGTTTCGCAGAGGTTTAACCGGAAAACAGGAGAAAAAAGCCTATGTCTTCAACGTTTAATATGCGTCAGCTTCTTGAGGCCGGCGTCCATTTCGGCCACAGCACCCGCCGCTGGAACCCGAAAATGAAAACCTTCATCTTCGGCGTCCGGAACGGCGTGCACATCATCGACCTGCAGCAAACCGTCCCGATGCTCGACCGCGCGCTTGTGACCCTGAAAGAGGTCGCCGCGAAGGGCGGACGGGTTCTGTTCGTTGGCACGAAACGTCAGGCGCAGGGCATTGTCGCCGATACGGCCCGCCGCTGCGGCCAGTACTACGTCAACCATCGCTGGCTCGGCGGGATGATGACGAACTGGCAGACGGTGTCCCACTCGATCAAACGTTTGCACGAACTGAACGATCTTCTGGCTTCAGAAGAAAGCCGCAAAGGATTGACAAAAAAAGAAATTCTGATGCTGACCCGTGAACGTGACAAGCTGGAGCTGTCCATCGGCGGGATCAAGGATATGGGCGGCCAGCCGGATGCGCTGTTCATCATCGACACGAACAAGGAAGAAATCGCCATCGCCGAAGCGAACAAGCTCGGCATTCCGGTGATTGCCGTTCTGGATACGAACAGCGACCCGAAAGGCGTCGATCTCCCGATTCCGGGCAATGACGATGCTATCCGCGCGATTGAGCTTTACTGCAATCTTGCGGCTTCCGCCGTTCTCGAAGGGCTTCAGGCCGAACTGGCCGCTGCCGGTCAGGATCTCGGCACGGTCGAAACCGTCGAGGTCGAGTTGCCGCCGGAACAGGCCGCCGCACCGGAGCAAGACGCAAAAGCAGAATCAGACGCGGCAGAAGAGAAAAAAGCTGCCGGGGCCAAAGCCTGATTGATCGGAATTCAAGGGCCCCGCGAGGGCCCTTTTTCTTCATAAACCACATTAAGAAAGAGGAACAAATGGCTGATATTACTGCATCCATGGTTAAGGAGCTGCGCGAAAAAACCGGCGCGGGGATGATGGACGCCAAAAAGGCGCTGACCGAAACCGGCGGAGATATGACCGAAGCGGTGGACTGGCTTCGGAAAAAAGGCCTGGCCAAAGCCGAGAAAAAAGCGGGCCGTGCCGCCGCCGAAGGTCTGGTTGCGATTGCGACGGAGGGGACGAAAGGCGCCGTGATTGAGATCAATTCCGAAACGGATTTCGTCTCCCGGAACGAGCAATTCCAGAGTTTTGTGACGCAGGCCGCATCTGTGGCCCTGTCGTCGGGGGCGCAGGATGCGGAGACTCTGGCCGAAAAGCCGTTTGGAAACGGCAAATCGGTCAAGGACAGCCTGACGGATCTGATCGCGACGATCGGGGAAAATATGACCCTGCGCCGCGCCGCGCGCCTTGAGGTGTCCGAAGGCGTGATCGCCTCTTACATGCACAGCGCTCTGGCGCCGGGACTTGGCAAAATCGGCGTGCTCGTCGCGCTTGAATCCGCTGCCGCGCCTGAAAAACTGCAGGAACTCGGCAAGCAGATCGCAATGCACGTAGCCGCTGCGAGCCCGGAATTTCTGGACCCGGCCTCCGTCGATACGTCTTCTCTTGAGCGTGAGAAAAACGTTCTGCGCGAACAGGCGCTCGCCAGCGGCAAGCCGGAGAACATCGTCGACAAAATGCTCGAAGGCCGGATCCGCAAATACTATGAGGAAGTTTGCCTGATCGAGCAGATTTTCGTGATCGACAACGAGACAAAAATCGGAAAACTCGTCGAGGAAAAAGGAAAGGAATTCGGCGCGCCGATCAAGCTGACGGGATTCGTCCGCTTCAAACTCGGCGAAGGCGTCGAGAAAGAGGAAACCGATTTCGCGGCGGAAGTCGCCGCTGCGGTGAACGGGTAGCAGCAGGCGTCGGGAACGACGCAGGCAAACTTTTCAACAGCCGCGTTGCATTACGGCGCGGCTGTTATTACATTGAGTAGATTTCAATTGATCCGGGTATAAACAATGTCACAAAGAAAACCCCAGTTTAAACGTGTTCTTCTGAAAATGTCGGGCGAGGTTCTGATGGGAACCCGCGAATACGGGATCGATCCGTCCTGGCTGGACCGGATCGCCCGGGACATTGAGGAAGTGGTCGATCTGGGGGTGCAGGTCTGTATCGTCGTCGGGGCGGGAAACATTTTCCGGGGCGTCTCCGGCGCGGCGAACGGCATGGAGCGCGTGACGGCCGATTATATCGGGATGCTCGGGACTGTCATGAACGCGCTGGCCATGCAGTCCGCGCTTGAGAAGATCGGTGTTGAGACGAGGGTCCAGTCCGCAATACCGATGCAGGCCGTCTGCGAGCCCTATATCCGCCGCCGGGCGCTGCGCCACATGGAAAAAGGCCGGGTCGTGATCTTTGCGGGCGGCTCCGGAAACCCCTTCTTTACAACGGACACGCCGGCGGCTCTGCGGGCTACGGAAATGGGATGCGATGCCCTGATCAAGGGCACGAAAGTGGACGGCGTCTACTCCGCCGATCCGGCGAAAGACCCGAACGCCGTTCGTTATGACGAACTGACCTATCTCGACGTCCTGACGCGGGACCTGCGCGTGATGGACGCAACGGCGATTTCGCTGGCGCGGGAGAACCAGATTCCCGTCGTCGTCTTTTCAATCAGGGAACCCGGAAACTTTGCGAAAACGATTACCGGTGAAGGACATTATACGATCGTCAGAAACAAAGAGGTGTAGTCATGGCCGAATTCAGCATCAACGAACTGCGTCAACGTATGGAAAAGACACTGGAAGCTTTGCATAAGGAGTATACGGGGCTGCGCACCGGACGGGCGTCCGTGAACATGCTCGATCCCGTTCAGGTCGAGGCGTACGGCTCGAAAATGCCGCTGAACCAGTGCGCGACGGTGAGCGTGCCTGAGCCCCGGATGCTGAGCGTGCAGGTCTGGGACGGCTCGATCGTCAAGAGCGTGGAAAAAGGCATTCGGGACGCCGGGCTCGGCCTGAACCCGCAGCCGGAGGGGACAACGATCCGCATTCCCGTGCCGGATCTGAACGAGGAACGCCGTCAGGAGCTCGTCAAGGTGGCCGGGAAATATGCGGAACAGGCCCGGATTGCAACCCGGGGCGTCCGCCGGGACGGGCTTGACGCCCTGAAAAAAGCCGAGAAAGACGGCGATATTTCGGAAGACGAACATAAAAAAGAAGCAGATAACGTTCAAAAACTGACCGATGAATATATCGGCAAAATTGACGTTCTTCTTACCACCAAGGAAAAAGACATTATGACGGTCTAGGGGCATTTCATCGTGAGCGACGCCGGAAAGCCGGGGCATATTGCCATTATTATGGACGGGAACGGCCGCTGGGCGCGCCGGAGGAACCTGCCGCGCGTCGCCGGCCATAAACAGGGCGCCGAAGCCGTACGCCGGGTCGTCGAGACCTGCGCGGAAATGCAAATTCCTTACCTGACCCTGTTCGGGTTCTCGACCGAAAACTGGTCCCGTCCGGAAGAAGAAATCAACGAATTGATGTCCCTGCTCCGGCATTATCTTCGCGGAGAAATCGCCGAACTTCATAAAAACAACATCCGCCTGAGAGTGATCGGCGACCGCAGCGCCTTTGATGAGGATATTGTCCGAATGATCGAGCATGCGGAACGCATGACGGCCGGGAACGACCGCCTCACCGTCGTTATGGCCCTGAATTACGGCGGGCGTCTGGATATCCTCTCGGCGGCGCGCAGATTTGGAGAGACGGTTCTGGAAGAGGGCAGGGCCGCACTTGATCGTCTGGATGAGGGCGCGTTCTCGTCTTTTCTGATGACCGGGGATCTTCCGGACCCGGATCTTTTAATCCGCACGAGCGGAGAGCAGCGGATCAGCAATTTTCTCCTCTGGCAATGCGCCTATGCGGAGTTTGTGTTCACGGAGACGCTTTGGCCCGATTTTTCGAAGAAAGATTTTCATGACGCTCTTCTCCGATTTTCCGAGAGGGAACGCCGGTATGGAGCGCTTAAGGCCGGAGGCGAATCCTGTGTTCAGTAACTCAAATTCAAAATTCGCCTTCTTCCTGTCTATGCCTTTGGCTTTACGCCTGACTTCCGCTTTGGTTCTGGCGCCCTTTGCCGGATGGGTCGTCTGGAGCGGAGGCCCGGTGTTCTGGGGGCTTATGGCTCTGGCCTATCTGCGGTCTCTGTATGAGTGGGAGCGTCTGGCCCTGAAAGGAGAAACACCGGTTTTTGACAGTCTGACAGGCGTGGTTTATCTCTCGATCTGCTATATGACTTTTATCGTCTTGTGTATTTTTTTTCCGCATGGCGGCTTTCTGGGGCTGGCTGTCATGATAACGGTCTGGTCGAGCGATACTCTGGCTTATGTTGCCGGGAAAATTTTCGGCGGCCCAAAACTTGCGCCTGCCCTTAGCCCCGGAAAGACATGGTCCGGTTTCGGCGGCGCTCTGGCCGGAGCCCTTCTTGCCGTGCTTGCGGTTTACGCCACATATCCTTATGCCGCCGGATATGCGGATCCCGCCGCTTTTTATACCGCGCCAGATATTTTTCTTGTCATTGCCGCCGGCATATTTTCCGGCATAATCGGGCAGGCGGGGGATCTGTTTATTTCTCTGTATAAACGCAAAATCGGTGTCAAGGATACGGGCGAACTTATTCCGGGACATGGCGGCATTCTGGACCGGATTGATTCGCTTATGCTTGTTTCCGCCTACGCTTTTTCTGCTCTCTGCTGTGCCTATTTCGTTCTGTAGCAAGACGGGCAATGGATGCAATGACAATGAAAACCCTCACGATTCTTGGCTCTACGGGATCTATCGGACAATGCGCCCTTGATGTCGTCCGGGCGCATCCCGGGCGTTTTCAGGTAAAAATATTGACCGCTCATGAAAATGTCGCGCGTCTTGCCGCGCAGGCGCGGGAATTTGACGCCTCGAAAGCCGTTATCGGGCGGGACGGTTTGCTCGAAGATCTCAAAGCGGCTCTTTCGGAGACTGATATCGAATGTGCCGCAGGGGAACAGGCCCTCATCGAAGCCGCCTCGCAGCCCTCGGATATCTGTGTCGCGGCAATCGTCGGGATGGCCGGGCTTCGTCCGATGCTCTCCGCAATCCGAAATAGCAGATGTGTGGCCATTGCCAACAAGGAGCCGCTAGTCTCCGCCGGACCGCTCGTTCTGAAAACTGCGCGCGAGAGCGGCTGTACGCTTTTGCCGCTCGATAGTGAGCATAATGCCGTCTTTCAGGGGTTTGATCCGAGAGCACATAAGTCCGGCAGTATTAACCGCCTGATCCTGACGGCATCCGGCGGTCCCTTTCGTACGTGGTCTTTGGAAAAAATTTCGAGCGCCACCGTCGAACAGGCGCTCGCGCATCCGAACTGGTCGATGGGAAAAAAAATTTCTGTAGATAGCGCGACCATGATGAATAAAGGTCTGGAGATTATTGAAGCTGCCCGGTTGTTTAACATGCCGGGCAAAAAAATCGACGTTTTGATTCATCCGCAATCATTTATACATGCGATGGTTGAGTATTCTGACGGCTCAATTCTTGCTCAACTCGGGGCGCCGGATATGCGCACGCCAATCGCGCATGTGCTCGGATGGCCGGATCGCATTGCAACGCCGGGACGCCGCCTCGACCTTCCGGATTTTGTTCGGATGGATTTCGAGCTTCCGGACGACACGCGTTTTCCTGCTCTTCGTCTGGCCTATGATTCTCTTGAAGCCGGACTTCCGGCCTGCATCGCTCTGAATGCGGCGAATGAGGTCGCCGTCGAATCTTTTCTGGACCGCCATCTTCCCTTTGGGAGCATCATTCCCTGTGTCCGGGAATGTCTGGAAGAGGATATTGCAGCGCTTTCTGCCGATCCTTCTCTTGAAGAAATCCTGTCTCTCGATCTGGACATCCGGGCCCGTGCGCGCCATATTATCCTCCGTTGCTCCGATAAGCATTCCATTTCCGATAAGAAAGCGGCCATCCTTTCATGACGTCCTCTGTTTTCGACCTGATCCAGCTCATCGCCAGCAATGTCTGGCTTTACGGCGGAACTTTCCTGATTGTCCTCAGCATTCTCGTCTTCGTGCATGAATGGGGACATTATGCCGTCGCGCGTCTATGCGGCATCCGCGTCGAAACGTTTTCCATCGGGTTTGGCAAGGAGATTTTCGGGATCACGGACTCTCACGGAACCAGATGGAAATTCTCTCTTTTTCCGCTTGGCGGCTACGTCAAGATGTTCGGCGACACGGATCCGGCAAGCGCGGGAGCCGACGACAAGGTCAAAGACGGAGAAGAAATCCGCCCGATGACCGAGAACGAAAGGAAAGAGGCTTTTTTCAGCAAGCCTGTCTGGAAACGCGCTGCGGTTGTTTTCGCGGGCCCCGGGATCAATTTTATCTTCGCGATCGTGCTTCTGGCCGGATTATATATGTTTCACGGCCGCCCGGTTACGCCGCCGCTGGCGAGCGGTATTTTTATGGATTCCCCTGCCGCACGGGCCGGTTTCGCACCGCATGACGAGATCCTGAGCATCAACGGCCGGGCCATCTCGAGCTTTGAGGAAATTCAGAGAGAAGTGGCCGTTGCCCTCGATACGGAGCTTCTTTTTGAACTTCGCCGTCAAAACGGGGACGTCGAAACCGTCCGGGTGACGCCGGAAAAGCTTGAGATGGAAGATCACTTCGGCTTCAGCCATTCGCAAGGACGTATTGGCATTCTCGGCCCCGGGAACGGTTTGTCCCTGTCCGGGATCAGCGCCGTAGACGGACGGCCCTACGACGAACCGGAAGACATCCGTTCTGCGCTTTTATCCCGGATGGGCACGCAATTCGAAGTGACGCTTGGAGAGGGCGCGCAGGCGGAACCGCTCCTTGTTCAGCCGCTCGCCGACAGGAATGAAAAGATTGCGGATCCGGACTCGCCGATGTTCAACAAAGTGGTGCTGGCTCTGCGGACCGGAGATGATGTCGTCCATTATCCCCCGGTAGCGGCTGTTTTCGAATCGTTTAAGGAAACCGGCTCGATTATCGGCAACACGCTGGAAGCGCTGGGGCAGATGATAACGGGCGTCCGAAGCCCAACGGAGCTTGGCGGGATTATCCGGATCGGGGCGATTGCCGGGGATATGGCCCAACTCGGTTTCATTGCGATGATTACATTCACAGCTCTGCTCTCGATTAATCTGGGACTGATCAACCTGTTTCCGATCCCTATGCTGGACGGCGGCCATCTCGCTTTTTATGCTGTTGAAGCGGCCAGGGGGAGTCCCGTTCCCGAAAATGTTCAGGAGTACGCTTTCCGTTTCGGGCTGGTCATCCTGATAGGAATCATGTTATTTGCTAATCTGAACGATATAGTGCAGTTATTGTCGTAGTGCAGGTCTGTGCATATTCGATTTTCAAATATAAACATGCGTGAGCACACGCGGTATCCGGTTGGTTGATATGATGAAAACACCCTCTTTCCGACGCGCTTTAGCGCTTTTTTCCGTTTTGTTTTCGTTTGCCGTCCTTGCGGGGCCGGTCATGGCGCAGAGCGTTATACAGGAAATCCGGGTCAAAGGTGTCGAGCGGATTGAACCGGCGACCGTTCTGTCTTACATGGACCTGCGGCCCGGCGATGAAATGGAGCGGGACGCGCTCGATACAGCGCTCAAAAATCTTTTTAGAACAGGCCTTTTCGCCGATGTTACATTTTATCAGGATCAGAACGCCCTGATTGTCGATATCGTTGAAAATCCGATTATCAACAGCATTAATTTTGAAGGAAACGACAAGGTCGAGGATGACGATCTTCTCGCCGAGATTCAGATGCGCCCAAGGCAGGCCTTCACGCGTCCCCGCGTACAGGCCGACCTGTCCCGTTTGTATCAGGTTTATCGCCGGAACGGCCGTTTCGCGGTTTCGATCGACCCCAAAATTGTTAAGCTGGATCAAAACCGCGTCGATGTCGTTTTTGAAGTTGACGAGGGGATTGTCACAAAAGTTGAAAGCATCCGTTTTGTCGGAAACCGCCGCTTTGACGATGCAACGCTCAGAAGCGAGATTTCGACGAAAGAATCCCGCTGGTATCGTTTCGTTTCCGCGGACGACCGCTATGACCCGGACCGTATGGCCTACGACCAGGATCTTCTGCGGCGCTTTTATCTGTCCCAGGGTTATGCCGATTTTCGTGTTCTTTCCGCCAATGCCGAGTTGTCGCAGGACCGGAAGAATTTTTATCTGACATTTACCGTTGAGGAAGGTCCCCGTTATCGGGTCGGTTCTGTAGACGTCGATTCCGCCCTTCGGAACTTCGATGCGCAGGTGCTTTATCCTGAAATCACCGTCAAGAACGGGGAATGGTACGATGCCAGCCAGGTTCAGGATTCGATCGACCGGATGGTCCGCAAACTCGGCGACATGCAATACGCCTTTGTGAACGTTCGTCCCCGTGTCGAGCGGGACCGTAGTAAAAACACGGTTCAGATCACGTTCTTCATTGAAGAAACACCGCGCATATTTGTAGAACGAATTGACATCCACGGGAACCAGCGTACGGAAGACCGGGTCGTACGGCGTGAGTTTGAACTCGCGGAAGGGGATCCGTTCAATCGAACCAAACTGGCAGAATCCGAACAGAATATCCGGGATCTCGATTATTTCGAGAAGGTTGAGGTTACTCATAAGCCGGGGAGTGCTGCGGACAAAGCCGTTCTGGATGTTGAAGTCGCTGAAAAATCGACCGGAGAGCTTTCCATCGGCGGTGGTTTTTCGACCAGCGACGGGCCTTTGGCGGATTTACGCTTGCGGGAGCGGAATTTTCTCGGCCGCGGGCAGGAGCTTTTGCTTGCGGCGACAATTTCCGGAAGCCGGACGGAATTTGATGCCGGATTTACAGAGCCGTATTTTCTTGGACGGGATCTTCAGGCCGGTGTTGACCTTTTTCACATCACACGGGATTTGCAGGATGAAAGCTCGTTCGACCAGCAAAGAACGGGGGGCGCCTTGCGGATCGGCTATCCTCTTTCCAAAAGCTGGAGACAGAGCCTGCGTTACAGTTACGAACGGAACGACATCAAGGATGTCAAGGATACGGCCTCCCTGTATATCCAGGAGCAAGCGGGGGAACGGGTCACTTCTGCGGTTTCCCAGCGTCTGACTTACGATACACGGGACAGCCGTCTGTTTCCGACGGACGGTTTCCTCGGCTGGTTTGATGTTGAAGTTGCCGGTCTCGGCGGTGACGCCCAGTACGTCTCCGGGAAACTCGGCGGCTCCTATTTTTATCCCGTTGCGGATAACTGGGTCTTTAATCTGCTCGCGGAAGGCGGGACTATCCACGGCTGGGGCGGTGAAACTGTCCAGATTAACGAGCGCTTTTTCCTGGGCGGCAACACGCTCCGCGGGTTTGAGCAGGCCGGGATCGGCCCGCGGGACCTTGATACGGAAGACGCTCTCGGAGGTAACTATTTCTACCGCGGAACTGCGGAATTGTCTTTCCCGACCGGATTGCCACAGGAGCTTGGCGTCAAGGCGCATGCCTTTACAGATTTCGGCTCTCTTTGGGATGTCGACCAGGCCAGCACGGCAGCGCAGCTTATGGACGACAGCTCGATCAGGGTTTCAACCGGGCTTGGCCTTTCCTGGCGCTCGCCGCTTGGACCGATCCGGATCGATTACGGCATTCCGATTAAAGAGGAAAGCTATGATCAGGCAGAAAATTTCCGGTTTAGTTTTGGGACGCGATTCTAGGCAAAACCGGACCTGAAGACCGCCTGAAATCAAAACAAACAATTCTTAATGATAAAGGGGAGGACGCATGCGTTTTTCTGATATTTTTTACAGCGGAAAACAAATCCATCTCTTGGTGGCGCTTGTCGCGCTTGCTCTGTTCTTTTCTGCGCCGGCTTCCGTTATGGCAAAAAACACGCCCGAAACGAAACCTGTCCCTTCTGCCGGAGATCCGCTTAAGTTTGCCGTTGTCGACGTCCAGATGCTTTTGACGGAGTCTCTCGGCGCAGAAAACATTCAAAAGCAACTTGAAAAACACCGGGAATCCTACCAAAAAGAGTTTTCCGAGTACGAACGCGAGCTTCGGAATTCCGAGCAGGCCTTGACCGAGCAACGCGCGGGGTTGGCCCCGGAAGAATTTTCAAAGAAACGTGAAGAGTTTGAAGAGAAACTTCTGGATACGCGCCGCCTTGTCCAAAAACGCAAGCAAAGTCTCGACAAGGCTTACACCGAGGCTATGAACAAGCTGCGCGGGGAAATGCTCCGGATCGTCGCCGAAATGGCCGACGAAAACGGCTATGACCTTGTTCTGTCCCGTCAGAATGTCGTGATTGTTGCAAAAGAACACGATATAACCGACGATGTGATGGTCCGCCTTAACAAAGATCTTCCAAAGATCAGCGTCAAGGTTGAATAGATTTTTTCTTAAAACCCGGAATAATCTCTCATGCCCGATCCCCGTTTTTTTAAAAATTCCAGTCCGAAGGCTCTGGGAGAGCTGGCCGCGCTCTCGGGAGCGGAACTGGCGCGGGAGACGGGCCGGGATATGCGGATAGAAGACGTCGCGCCTCTCGATACGGCCGGTCCCGCGCATATCAGTTTTCTGGACAACATCAGGTATCGCCCCCGGTTTGAACGGACGCAGGCCGGAGCCTGTATCGTCTCGAAAAAGATGGTGCCTCATGCGCCGGACGGCACGCATGTTTTGATCTCGTCCAATCCGTACAAATCTTATGCGCTCGTCGCGCAGGCTTTTTACCCGCATCTTCTATGCCCGTACGAAACGCCGCCCGCATCGGGGAAAGGGATGATTTCGGAGAACGCGCATATCCATCCGGCGGCCGTTCTCGGCGCGGGATGCCTCGTCGAACCGGGCGTGGTGATTGGCGAGAACGCCTATATCGGCGAAAATTGCCGGATTGAGGCGAATGCCGTGATCGGCGCCGGGGTTAAAATCGGAATCGGATGCATCGTCGGCGCGGGGGCGACCGTCACGCATACCCTGATCGGGGACGCCGTCCGGATCTATCCCGGATGCCGGATCGGACAGGACGGGTTCGGTTTCGCCATCGACCCCGCCGGTCATGTCAAGGTCCCCCAGCTTGGCCGCGTGATCATCGAGGATCATGTCGAAATCGGGGCCAATACGACCATCGACCGGGGAGCGGGACCGGATACGGTTATCGGCGCGGGAAGCTGGATAGACAATCTTGTCCAAATCGGGCATAACGTAAAGATCGGCAAGGGGTGTGTAATTGTTGCACAGGTCGGGATTTCCGGTTCTACGAAAATCGGGGATTATGCCGTCCTGGCCGGTCAGGTCGGTGTGGCCGGTCATCTGGAGATCGGGAAGGGCGCGCGGATCGCCGCTCAAAGCGGGATTATGCGGGACGTCCCCCCCGGAGAGGAACAGATGGGCTCTCCAGCCATGCCGATCAAACAGTTTATGCGTCAGGTTGCGGCGCTGAAAAAGCTTGCGGGACGGAATACAGATAAGAAGAAGAGTTCATAACGATGACAAACAAAACAGAAAAAGAGGCGGGAGTGATCGACGTCCACCGGATCATGGAAATGATCCCGCACAGATATCCGTTTTTGCTGGTCGACCGGATCCTCGATTACAAGCCCGGTGAATACGCGCTCGGTCTAAAGAACGTGACCTTTAACGAACCGCATTTTCAGGGGCATTTTCCGGGTCATGCCGTTATGCCCGGCGTCCTGATCGTCGAGGCCATGGCCCAGACTTCGGCCTGCCTTGTCGTCAAAACGCTCGGCAAGGAGGCGGAGGGCAAGCTGGTCTATTTCATGACCGTTGACGATGCGCGGTTCCGCCGCCCCGTTACGCCCGGCGACCGTCTGGAGATTCACGTCAAAACGATCCAGCACCGCCGCAATGTCTGGAAATTCCGGGGCCGGGCGATGGTCGGAGACCAGATTCATGCCGAAGCCACCTTTAGCGCGATGATTATGGATTCTGCCGATGTCTGATATTCACCCGACAGCGATTGTCGACAGCACGGCAAAAATCGCCGATAACGTCAGGATCGGCCCGTACGCGGTCATCGGCCCCGGCGGCGTCGTTCTTGATCGGGATGTCGAGATCAAGGCGCATGTCTGTATTGAGGGCGATACGCATATCGGAACCGGAACGGTCGTCTACCCGTTCGCCTCGATCGGCACGCCGCCGCAGGACCTGAAATTTCATGGAGAAAAGAGCCGTCTGCGGATCGGCGCGCATAACGTGATCCGCGAACATGTGACGATGAACCCCGGCACGGAAGGCGGGGGCATGGAAACCCGCATCGGAGATCACGGCCTGTTCATGATCGGCGCGCATGTCGCGCATGACTGCCGGGTCGGCAACCATGTCATTCTGGCCAATAACGCAACGCTGGCCGGGCATGTCCATGTCGGGGATTATGCGATTATCGGCGGGCTTTCCGCGGCGCGGCAATTCGTACGGATCGGCGCGCATGCGATGATCGGCGGGATGACCGGCGTCGAAAATGACGTCATTCCGTACGGGATGGCGGTCGGAGAAAGGGCGCATCTCGCCGGGCTTAATCTCGTCGGATTGGACCGGCGCGGTTTCGATAAAAGCGAAATTCAGGATCTGCGCCGCGCCTTTAAACAGCTTTTTGAGGGAGAGGGAACCCTCGGCGAGCGGGTGGCAAGTGTTTCCGAAGCTCACGCCGAGAACAGCCTCGTCCAGACAATCCTTGGCTTTATCGCTGAAAAAACGGCTTTGCCGCTTTGCCAGCCGAAGGCCTCGTAACCACCGTAACCGTATCATAAAACGGGAGGACGGCCGCCTATGCCCCCAGCTATGCCGGATAAAATCGGAGTCATCGCCGGGAGCGGATCGCTTCCGGCCCGCGTTCTGGAAGCCTGCGACAAAAAAGGCATTCAGGTCTTCGTTGTGGCGCTTGAAGGTCAGGCCGATCCCGCTTCGACGAAAGGGCGCCAGTTCATGCGGGCCCGGATCGGACGCGCCGGAGAGATCGTCCGGACGCTGCAGGCGCATGGGATTACGGATCTCGTCCTGATCGGCTCCCTGCGCCGCCCGTCTCTCAGCGAACTCAGGCCGGACCTCAAAACTGCGGCTTTTTTCGCAAGGCTCGGTCTCCGGGCGCTCGGCGACGACGATCTGCTCCGGGCCTTGCGGGCGGAACTGGAAGCGGACGGATTTCGTCTCTGGGGGGCGCATCATTTCGCCGAGGATCTTCTGGTTCCCGCCGGTCCGGTGGGGGCCTGCCGTCCGAAAAAAAGCGATCATTCAACAATCGCGCATGGATTTAAGGTGGCCGGAACGCTTGGGGCGCTCGATATCGGCCAAAGCGTCGCCGTCCAGCAGGGCTATGTTCTGGGCGTCGAAGCGACCGAAGGGACAGATGCCCTGATTGCCCGCTGCGGCACGTATCGCCGCAAGGGGCGGGGGCCGGTTCTTGTCAAAATCTGCAAACCGGGACAGGATCCCGACCTCGATATGCCTGCGATCGGCCCCGGAACCGTGAGGAGTGCTGTCGAGGCGGGATTTTCCGGGATCGTCGCACAGGCCGGGCGGACGCTCCTCGTCGATGCGCAGCAGGTCGCGCGCATCGCCGATGAAAACGGCCTGTTCGTGATCGGCGCCGATCCGTCCGAATTTCAGGACCGGGAAGAATAGACATCTCATGAGCAAGAGCGCCCCCCATATTTATGTAATCGCCGGGGAAGAATCGGGAGACGCGCTCGGCGGGCGGCTGATCTCCGCGCTGAAAAAAGAAAATCCCGCTTGCCGGTTTTCCGGGATCGGCGGAAAGGCCATGGCCGCGCAGGGGCTTTCCTCTCTCTTTCCGATGCAGGACCTCTCTGTGATGGGGGTTTTTGAGATCCTGCCGCGCCTGCCGCTCTTGCTGCGCCGGATTCGGGAATGCGCGGAGGATATTCTGCGCCGGAGGCCCGATATTGTGGTGACGATCGACTCGCCGGATTTTGCGTTCCGGGTCGTCAAAGCGGTCCGCCGGCAGATGAAAAAAGACGACGGGAAAGACCCTTCGCCTGCCCCTGCGCCGCTTTTTTATCATATGGTCGCGCCGACCGTCTGGGCCTGGCGGCCGGGCCGCGCGAAAAAAGTCGCAAAAATCTATGACGGCATTTTCTGCCTGTACCCCTTTGAGCCGCCTTATTTCACGGCGCACGGCATGGAGGCGTGGTTTATCGGCCACCCGATGATGGAAAGCGCCTTGCACGATGCCGATCCGGCGTCCTTTCACCGGGCGGGAAAGACCGTGATCGGCCTTCTTTTCGGCTCACGGCATGGGGAAATCGACCGGATCGGGGCCGCGATCGCGGGCGCGGCGGCGAAAATTAAAGCGCAGAAAGAGGACGCAGTGTTCCTGTGCCCGACATTGCCTCATCTGGCGGACGGGATTTCCGCGCTTTTGGAGACGTACGGCCTCGCATCCTGTGCGCAGGTGCTCATCCCGGATACGGAGGACGAGAAATGCGCCGCGTTCCGGGCGATGAATGCCGCGATCGCGGTGTCCGGCACCGCCGGGCTGGAGCTTGCCGTTGCCGGGGTTCCCCATGTGATCGCGTACCGCTTCGGTTGGCTGAGCTGGCTTCTGGCGCGCCTTATGATCCGCGTTCGTTATGCGCATCTTGGAAACATTCTGCTGGACGCGCCTGTGGTTCCGGAATTTTTGCAAGAGGCGTGTACGCCCGGCGCGATATCCGAAGCGGTACTGGATTTGATCGATAAAGACCGCAGCGCCGCGCGGCAGGTACAATGCGCCCGGTTCGAAGAGATCCGCGCGCTTCTAATGCCCCCGGATGGACAAACTTCGTCGTCGTCCGCCGCCGCCGCGCGGGTTTTGTGTCCGGGCAAATGACTTAAGAAATCTGAATTATGGATAGGAATAAGTTATAAAACCGACAAAACCAACCGTCATCCCGGTCGTCGTCGGGATGACAGTGATTTATAGTCTTTCTCGATAAAAATTATACACCTTAATTGTCATTGCGAGCGACCGGAGGGAGCGCGGCAATCCAGTAAAATTCTGGCCAGTAAATTCTGGATTGCTTAACTTGCTGCTTTTTAACATCTTTCCAAACTAGCATCATCAACTTGCTAGTCTAGAGCCTAATAGATTTGAAGCCTCCAGGCAGCGTTCGTCCTAGTGAGATTCATATTCGGTATGAAGTGTTTGACCCAAGAACCGGACAACGTGTACATTTAGGGCAAGAGGTTTTTCTAAACGAACCGGGGCAGAAATTCGAGCGAACATCAAGGCATAACATTTTTTGGAGAGTAGAAGGTGATGGACCGAAAAACCGAACTTGTCACAAGCATTTGCAAGGAAATCGCGAGGGGAGAGGATATAAATCGTTTTGACTGGGAATCTGTATCCATTGTTATAAAAATTTCTCCAGGGCATGTCTCAAATAAAGGCTATCTTTATGATTCAAACGGCCAAGCCGTTTCGACTTATGCTGAGAGCAAAAAGATTTTTCGTCTCGCTATGGAGCTCCAGACCGTTACCCACGTTCCCGGCGAAGACCCGTGGCAGGAGATGCTTGTGCAGATCCGCCGGCTTGATGGCCGAATTAAAGTTGACTTCCACTACGGCCCAGATCGGCGCTGGGCTATTCTGCCAAGCAATTTGGAAGCCATGATGGAAGAGTTGCGGCCAGCATTCGACTAGTGTCCAGTCACACTTAAAATGTCGTTCATAATTTGCTAGAATCATGCATAGTCCTAACGAACAGGGAGGGAATGGGGTTATGGCGAGGTATCGTG
>JANQFU010000001.1 GCA_028277665.1 Alphaproteobacteria bacterium
ATGACGATCAGGCGATCAAGATGAGCAATCGTTGAAAGCCGGTGCGCGATGGCGATCACCGTTTTGCCTTCCATCAGCTCTTTCAAACTTTCCTGAATCCGTTTTTCGGATTCGCTGTCGAGGGCCGATGTGGCTTCGTCGAGAATGAGAATCGGCGCGTCTTTCAGAATCGCGCGCGCGATCGCGACTCTCTGCCTTTGCCCGCCCGAAAGTTTTACACCCCGCTCCCCGACAAGGGTTCTGTATTTTTGCGGGAGGCCGGATATGAATTCGTGCGCGCGGGCCTTTTTCGCGGCCTCAATAACCTCTTCGTCGCTCGCGTCGAGCCGGCCGTAGCGGATGTTGTCCATTAAAGAGCGGTGAAACAGGGACGTATCTTGCGGGATATAGGATATGCTTCTTCGCAGACATTCCAGGGCAATATTCCGGATATCCTGCCCGTTGACAGCGATTATTCCGTCCTGCGGTTCGTACAGGCGCAAAAGCAGGTTTACAAGCGTGCTCTTCCCTGCTCCACTGGGCCCTATCAGGCCGCATTTCTGCTCCGGTTCGATTTTTAAAGAAAAATCTTTCAGCACGGCCGCGCCGGGATATTCAAAGCGAACATTATTTAAGGCGAGGCCTGCTTTTTGGATCGTCAGGGCTTTTGCCTCTGAATGATCGTAAATTGTCGCGCGCAGATGATCTATCCGGACGACATCCTCGATATTATTCACGCTTTCGATCAGTTGCCTTAAATGAGCCCCGATCCGTTCCAGTGAACTGGCCAAAACCTGATAGCTCGTCAAAATAAAGACGACTTCACCTGCGGTAAAATCACCGCGGCTCCAGAGATAGAGGGCATATCCCAGCAATCCCAAAAGAAGCGCAATCAAAAGAACATATTGCGCCAACCCCAATTCATTCCCGCGCATCCAGCTCGATCGCGCAGCAATCATCCATTTGTTTGAGATCCTGTCATATTTTTCATTTTCTTCTTTTTCAGAGGCGAAGGCCTTCACATCCCGGTGCCCGGAAAAACTGTCCGCTAAAAAACCCCCGGCTTTGTTTTCCCGCTCATTAGCGTGTCGCCGCGCGGGCGTCACAAAACGGAACGTCAGATAGATGGTCAGCACCATATAACAAGCTGAAAACCCCAGAATAAACACGGAAAAGAGCGGGTTTTTGAACCAGACCATCACGACCACGCCGATCGTTGTAATTAGTGCCGGATAGATGCTGTAACAAATCACATCGAAATACGTATGAACAGACATCATACCGCGCTTGATTTTTGTCACCAGAGCTCCGGCAAAATTCTCAATCAGCCAATGGTGATCCAGTGTATGAATATGACGCAGCGCGCGGGTGCTTACGGCTCTTTCGACAGCACTATCCGTATAACAATTGATGGTAAGCGCCAGATAATGGAAAAAATAGGCGCTTAAACTGGTTCCGGCCAGATAGAGAGCCCATTGCAAAGCCTTGTAAATCTCCCCTTTTCCGACTGCGTCTGCCGTTGTTACCGCATTGATCAGGCCTTCCGTCGCCCACGGTTTGACCAACTCAAATGCCACAAAGAGACTTGTCGCAATATAAGCCAGCAGCACTTTAACCGGGTGCTTTGAAAAAAATCCGATCACGTAACGATTCACATCTGTAAAGCTGATGTTATTCACCCAAAAACCCTCCGCTTTGCATGTGCCAAAGACGGGCGTAAAGGCCGCCGTGTTTGAGGAGGTCTTCGTGGGTCCCGTCCTCGACAATTTGGCCTTTATCCATGACGATCAGACGGTCGAGATGCGCAATCGTTGAAAGCCGGTGTGCGATCGCGATCACCGTTTTGCCTTCCATCAGCTCTTTCAAACTTTCCTGAATCAGTTTCTCGGATTCGGAATCGAGTGCCGATGTGGCTTCATCGAGAATGAGGATCGGCGCGTCTTTCAGGATCGCCCGGGCGATGGCAATGCGCTGGCGTTGTCCTCCGGAGAGCTTTACACCACGTTCGCCAACGAGGGTTCTGTATTTTTGCGGGAGGCCGGATATGAATTCGTGCGCGCGGGCCTTTTTCGCCGCTTCGATGACTTCATCGTCTGTGGCGTGCGGCTGGCCGTAGCGAATATTATCCATCAGCGAGCGGTGGAAAAGGCTTGTGTCCTGCGGGATAACGGCGATGTGTGCCGTCAGGCTTTCTTTTGAGAAGCGGGAAATCGGCTGGCCGTCGATATGGATTTCGCCTTCGTCCGGCTCAAAGAAGCGCAGGAGCAAAGAGACCAGCGTAGATTTTCCTGCGCCGGACGCGCCCACGAGACCGATTTTCTGGCGGGCCGGTATCGTGCAATCCAGGCGATCCAGCACGATATTTTTTTCCGTGTAGGCAAAACTGATGTTCTTAAGACACACCTTGCCCCTGCCAACCTGTAAATCCGGTTCGGATCCCGTCGCCGCGTATTCCGGCGGGCGGCAAATGAGGGAAATTCCCTCCCGCACGACGCCGATATTATCGAACAAATTGCGCAAGGCGCCGTTCAGATTACCGCTGCGGCTGAAGATCAACATCAGCACACTGAGAATCAAGACAAAGTCTCCGGCGGAAATTTGCGCCGCAAGATGAAGCTGGACCGCCCAGCAAAGCACAAAGAGCAGATAACCGGCGCGCATGCCTTCGTTAATCGCCGCATATTTTCTTTGAAACAGGAACTGGCGGCCCTGCGCTTTTTCTTCGCGGAACGTATAGGCTTGCAGCCTCTGCGCTTCGGTCTCGCGCGTGCCGAACAGCCGGACAACCTGTTGATTGACGATGTTATCGACAATTACCGCCGCGACATTGCTCTTCCTTTTCATGCGCACACTGGACAGGCGGGCGTTTATTTTTCCCAGTTTTGCACAAAGCAGAACGTAGACGACAATCCAGATAAATGTCGCCAGTCCGAGAAGCGGATTGAGGATTGCCAGAAAAATGACGGCGAACAGCAAGACGCCAGCAATCGGCAGAAACTGAAACGTCAGGACATCCAGAATGAGAACCAGAGTCCACGACACCCAGTAAACCTTGTGCGCGATATCTCCGGCGGAGTGGCCGATAAAAAAGGCATGCGAATGTTTTTGAACGTGCTCGAAAAGTTTTTCTTTCGTTCGGATTTCAAAAGGATTGCGCCCGACTTTCCACAAGGTTTCCCGGATCACCGCCCCGATGAAAGAGGCGACCAGCAGAACCGCCGCAAACATGATGACGCCCGAGAAATCTCCGAATGTCAGAGGATCTTGAGACATAAGGTTGACGAAGTCCCGGATCACCAGAGAAAAGCCGATCTCCGAGAAGGACACGATCAGGCTGCACAGAAGGATTCCGCCAAAGCACAGAAGATACCGCGGCTTGTTCGCGCATTGCCAAAGAAAAGGCAGCAATTTATTTGAAAAAGAAGATTCCGTCATATGTGCAAGTCTGGCATACGAGCTTGTTCAATTCAATAAATCTTATATGTAATTACAGGACAATTGCATATATAGGCCCCTCTGCAAATTTCTTTTTTTCGTCATCCCCGCGAAGGCACATTAGTGTCCGGGAAAAAGTTAACGCGCAATCCCGGAACCTATGTCGAGCCTTGAAAACCGAATGGTTTTCATCTGGTGAGACTTGGTATCCGGGATCTCTGTCAGGAGACCCCGGCTCTACACAAAACCTCCGCTTTTGCGGAGTTTTTGCTTGTCCGGGGTTGCGGATTTTTGGGAAATTAACTTTGTCCCGGACAGTAATGCGCGAAGACGGGAATCTTTTAGAAACAAAGAATTGAAAGATCCTCGCCTGCGCGGGGATGACGAAAAAGAGAATTTTGCAAAGATCCCTGTATTTATTGCCCCATTTATTGCCCCGGATTCGGAGTCATCTTCACACGCCGGTTGATTTTCCCGTGCGAGTGTATTCCACTAGGGTATGGCCGAGTCGTCTTCGTCATCATCATCGCAATCTTCTTCACCGGGCAGCGGCGCGGCGGGTGCTGCGCCGCTTCTGGGCGCGCTGGCCCCTTACCTGCGCGGGGATATCGCGTTTGCTCTCGGGATCGTTGGAATCCTGATGTTCATGCTCGTCCCGATTCCAACGGGGCTTCTCGATACCGGGCTGGCGCTGTCCATCACGCTCTCGATCATGGTCCTTATGACCGTACTGTTCATCCGCATGCCGCTCGAGTTTTCAACATTTCCCACGGTTTTGCTTCTGGCCACATCCTTGCGGCTCGGGCTAAATATCGCCTCGACGCGCCTGATCCTCTCGAACGGCCACGAAGGGCGAGACGCCGCGGGGGAGGTCATTCAGGCTTTCGGGACGTTCATCATTCAGGATAATTTTGTCGTCGGCGGGATTGTCTTTGCCATTCTGGTCCTCGTGAATTTTGTCGTGATCACGAAGGGATCCGGGCGGATTGCCGAGGTCGCCGCCCGGTTCACGCTCGACGCCATGCCCGGAAAACAGATGGCCATCGACGCGGATCTGTCCGCCGGGCTGATCAATGAGGATCAGGCGCGCACGCGCCGCGCCCGGCTCGAGCAGGAAAGCACGTTTTTCGGGGCGATGGACGGGGCCGCGAAATTCGTGCGCGGGGATGCGATTGCCGGGCTTTTGATCGTCTTTATCAATATTATCGGCGGGATCGTTATCGGGACGGTCTCGCAGGGGTTGTCCATGGCCGAAGCGGCCTCGACATATACAATTCTGACGATTGGCGACGGGCTCGTTTCCCAGATCCCGGCGTTGGTCGTTTCCGTGTCCGCGGGTCTGCTCGTCTCCAAGGCCGGCGTCGAAGGGACGGCCAATCAGGCCCTGTTCGAGCAGTTCAGCCGGTATCCGAGCGCGCTGGCGATGAGTTCTGGGCTGATGATCGCGCTCGGGCTCGTCCCCGGGATTCCGTTCCTGCCGTTTATGGCTCTCGGCGCGACGGCCGGGGGCATTGCCTATTTTGTTTCCCGGCAGAAAGAGCAGATCGAGGTCCAGCAAAAACAGGCGGAGCAGGCCGCCGCCGTCAAGAAAGCCGCACCGGCGGAAGAGCCGATTTCCCGGGCTCTGGCCATG
>JANQFU010000029.1 GCA_028277665.1 Alphaproteobacteria bacterium
GCGGAGGTCCGGAGTTTCGGAGGAGAACTCCGTTTCTGCGGGCCGCCGCGTAAAATAAGAAAAACGTTTTCTCTGGATCACCGCGATCGCCGGGATGACGGTGGTTCATAAGATTTTAAAGTCCTCTTATCCATAGCTGGGGTTACTTCACGAGAACGTCCTGCCAGTTCCGGATCAGTGCGGCGCGTGTGAGCGGGGTTGTCATCTCATACAGGTCTGCCGGCTTGTCGAGTTTTTGTCCTTTTTCCCGGCCGAGCGGGGCGAGCGTCGTGCGGATCTGTGCCGAGACCGGCGGGAGGTCATATTTATTGCCTTCCCGGATCCGGGCGAGGGGGAGTGTGAGGCGCATGCCTGCGTAGCTTTGCGTGTCGCTTCCGAACAGGTCGATATCTTTTTCCCGGGAGATATGAACGAAGCCTTCCAGTTCCGCCCCGCCGCGCCATGTCCGGCTCAGGGTCAGGGCCGCGCCGTAATCTTTATCGAGAAAACGTCCGGCCTGAAGTTTCAGAATGAGAGGCGGGGCTGTGACGGGGGCGAGGTCGATCCACGCATTGGCAAATCCGGTGATTGTTTTTTCCGCATCGGAGGAGGTGATCTCCAGATTGAACGGAGCGGCCGGCATGCGTTTGGCGGCCCGGTAGAGTTCGGCCCCTACTGCCCAGCGTTTGCCGTCCGGGCGGTAGAGGAGTTCTCCGCCGAAGCCGGTATACATTTCTTCCAGATATCCGCCCTGTGCGGCGATGTGGATATCCGGGGCGAGCGTTTGCGCCCAGCCGAGATACAGGCGTTCGAGCGCGAAGGTCCGGACGGAAAATTCCGGCAGGTCGCCGCGTGACGGCTTGTCGTCGAGGATCCTGTATTCGGCCAGTTCGTCGATATTGTCGGCGAGGATGACGCGCGGCGTTATGCCGAGATAGGCCGGGGGGAGGAGTCCGAGCCGGCGGATCAGGTGCGGGCGCAGGACGATCCGGTAGAACAGGGCGTGGTCTTCCTCGCTGATTGAAAACTCGTTGTCCAGCGTCAGGTCCAGCCAGGTTTTGGCGAGCGGTGTCTGGTTCATCGGGGCTGCGCCTTTGAAGGGCGTGCATTGCGTCGTGTGCCAGAGCTCTTCGGGGCTGCTGTGCCGTGTGCGGTACCAGTTTTCGACCGGACGGCGCGCGAGGGTGATTTTCGGGCCGAGCAGGCCGAAACGCGCCGGGACGATCGAAAGATTGTCGCTTTGTTTCGGGCTGTGTGCGGCGAGCGGGATCAGTGCGCGGCCGAGATCCTGCACCGTCTGCGCCGCGTCCGTTCCGGGCGGGAGCGGGAGAGCCCAGGCCGTGTCTTCCCCGGTTCCAAGGAGCGGGATTCCCTGCGCCTGTGCGCGCAGGAGGGGCTCTTCGGGCGCGGAGTCCGTTCTGCGGGACGGAAAGGCGTTTGGGAATTCCGGCGGCGCGTTTTTGAAGAGCGGGCGGATTTTTCCTGCGTTTGTCCTGATTTGGAGGCGTCCGGCGATTTTGTCCATGCCCTGAAGGCCCAGAGATGCCGAGATCCACGGCCAGGGCGTCCAGCTTGCGCCGATGCTCCAGGGGGGCGGGGCGCCGGTCATTTCTCCGGCCGCTTTTTCCGCCGTGTAGCGATCCGCGTTCCAGTCTGCGTGAAGTTTGAGCGGGGCGTAAGGTGTCTGCCAGCTTATGCCGCCGAAAAATCCGGCGGTCTCTCCGGTGAACCAGTCATCCGGCCCGGCCGGGTCTTCGTTGTCGAGCGGGCGTCTGCGGTCGAAATGCGGGGCGAGTGCGGCCAGAGGATTTTTGATGTGGCCTGCGCTTCCAAAGCGGCCCCATCCCAGCCCGGCGCTCAGGTCGAGCGGTCCGGCCTGTTTGCTTAAGGCGATGTATTCTCCGCTCATCCGGCGGTGGCCGATCGCCGATTGCAGGCCGAGCGCGGCGGCGGGGCGGTATTTTGTCTCTTCCCAGAGCTTCAGTTTGACGTCGAGGCCGGGGTATAGCCTCATGCCGCGCCGCAGGAGCGACGTCGAAGGCGTGGTTTGACGGATGGCGAGGTTGAGGCTCTCGCCGAATTGCGCGCCGGCTACGGCATGGTTGTACGGGGCGAGGCGGGAGACGCTCAGGTCGATCGTGCCCGCTTCGGGCAGGCGGGCGTCCGGGACCGTGTTCAGTCCGAGCGCGCCGCTGAAATTCCTGTTCGCCGCAGTCTGTGGACGGGCATGGGCCGGGGCATAAACCAAACCTGCCGCCAGCAGAATGCAGGCAGCCGGAATCCGGGCTTTGGCACGCCGGGTGCGCATGCGGAGCATCCTTACCATGTTGTGATTCTCGATAAAATTCTATCAACGGGTGAGGAATGCATCCATGCGTATTCTTCTTTGTTCACAGGGTTTTCCGGCCATCTTGAAATAAGTTGACAAATGTATGTACAAATCTTAGAATTTTTGTATGTTTTTGAGGTTGACGGTTTTGACTGGGATGAGGGGAATTGGCCGAAATGTGCCAAACATGGTTTAACGAAAACAGAGATTGAAGAGACTTTTCTTTATTCTCCTCCTATGGTCCAAACAGACAGAACATCTCAGGACAAGGAAGTCCGATATAACGCGATTGGGAAAACATTCTCCGGGCGGATGGTTTTTCTGGTTTTTACGATCCGGGACAAAAACGGTCGGAGATTGTTGCGTCCTATCAGTGCCCGGTATATGCCCAGGAAGGAGGTTGAGCACTATGAGAGACAAAGACGACAAACAGACTGAAAAGGCAAGAGGGCTTTGTGAATTTCCTGAGTATAAAAAGGATTCTGATGCCGAACGGTTTGTCGAAAATTCGGATCTTACACAATATGATTTTTCTGAATTTCAACCGGCCCGTTTTGAATTTTCACGTAAAGATGCACGGGTTAATATGCGTCTTCCCGCACCGCTTCTTGATGCCGTAAAAGAGCAGGCCCATGCACGAGGAATGCCTTATCAAAGGTTTATTCGTGAGGCTATAGAGCAGGCTCTTTCTCAAGGGCGTTATTGAGGGGGCGCACATCCACATGTATTCGTGTTTTTCCTCATCTTTGTTGCCTTCCGGGGTTCGACAAGGCAGGAAAAGAGAGTATGATGGAAATGCATGTATTTTTGTCCTTTGCGTTTCCTTCGTAACGGCTTTCTTTTTCTTTCTGGAGTTCGGCTTTGCAACGCGAATACGATCTATGTGTGATCGGCGGCGGGATAAACGGCACGGCGATTGCCCGGGATGCGGCCGGGCGGGGTCTGCGTGTCGTTCTCCTGGAGGCGCAGGATCTCGGCGCCGGGATGTCGTCCATGACCTCAAAGCTTCTTTTCAGCGGCTTGCGGTACCTTGAGCGCGGGGAGGCGCGTCTTGTCAAAGACGCTCTGGCCGGGTGCCGGGATTTGGCGGATGCGGCCCCGCAGGCCGTGCAGCCAATGCGCTTTGTCGTGCCCTATGCGAAAAAAACATGGCCGGAGCCGAAAGGCCGCTTTATCCGGCGGGTATCCCGGTATGATGTGCTTGGCAGAACGGGCGGCAGAGCCGCCGGAGCCAGGCCGCGCCTGCCGCGGATGGGCGGTCTCGATCTTCGGGTTCATCCGGCCGGAGATCTCTTGCAGGCGCAGTTCCAGCGCGGGATTTCTTATACCGATTATTTTATGGATGATTCCCGCCTTGTGATCCTGAACGCGATGGATGCGGCGGCGCGGGGCGCGGAAATTCTGCCCCGGACGCCCTGTACCGGCATTACGTCCGACCCTGAGACCGGCGGGTTTGTCGTGCGCCTTCCGGAGGATGAGATTCGGGCGCGCCGGGTTGTGAACGCGGCAGGTCCCTGGGCGCGCGATATTTTGATGTCTCTTGGGGAAGATTGCGGCGACCTTCCGGAGATGCGCTACGTTCGCGGGGCGCATATCGTCGTGCCGCGTCTGTCTGAATGTGATGCGGCCTATCTTTTGCCGCAGCCCGGGCGGCGGCTTCTTGCCGCTGTGCCGTATGAAGAGGATTATACGCTGCTCGGCTGGACGGATTTCGATTATGCCGGGGATCCCATGCAGGCGCTTGTCAGCGACGACGAAGCGGACGATCTTCTTGGCGCGGCGGCGCGCTATTTCCGCGAGGTGCCGGGGCGGGGGGAGATTATCTGGCGGTATAGCGGCATGCGTCTTCAGTTTACGAAAACGTCCGGCAGGAAGACCGTTCGTACGGAAGTTCTTCACGGCAAGAGCTCTCATCTCCATCTGAAAACGTATGGAGCGGCACCGCTTTTGAGCGTCTTCGGCGGCGGATTCGCGGGGGCCCGCGCGCTCGCGCAGGAAGCTGTGGATACGCTTCTCGGCGAAAAAAACGACTGGACGCGCCGGGCTTGCCTTCCCGGCGGCGAGGCCGCCCGTTCGGGGTTTGATGCCATGGGCGAAGATCTTGTGCGCCGTTATGCGTTTTTGCCGGACCGGCTCGTTCGGCGGTATGCGCAGGTGTATGGATCTCTTGCGGCGAGGCTTCTGGAGGACGTGTCGAAACCGGCGGATCTCGGGCTGCATTACGGGGAGGGGGTCTACGAGGCCGAGATGCGCTATCTCGTGCAGTATGAATGGGCCCGCACGCCGGAAGATATTTTATGGCGGCGCTCGAAACTCGGGCTTCATGTGAGCCGCGAGACGGCGCGCTCTCTGGACCAGCTCTTGCCGCGGCTTTTGCGTGAAGTCTGGGAACGGGGGGACATGAATACGCTCGCGCCGGTGAAAACGGCCGAACCGGCCATCGCGTTTCCGCAAAAAAAAGCCGAAGATCCGGCCCCGGTTCCTGAGAAGAAGGCAAGGGCTTCTGTGGATCAAAAGACTTCTGCGTCTGCTGCGTCGCTTAAAGCCGAGGCGGTTTAGCCTATCGGCGAGGGGAAGCCATGTTCCTGGAAAAGGCTCGCGTCTCTTTCATCTTCTGCGCCTTCTCCGGCCAGTCTTGTCTGAACGTCGGCGATTTCTCTCAGGAAGCCGTTTGGTTGTGAACTTGTCAGAACGCACCCGCTGAGATATCTGCGTTCCTCCGGCGTCATCGGTTTGATCAGGATGTGCTGCCCTTTTTCTGTGTTCCCGTGCTTCAGCGCGATGAGGTTGGATGTTGAGTTGTTTTTGTTCTCGGTGTGCTCACTTACCAGATGGTTACGTTCATCCCGCGTCACTTTAAAATCGTTCAGATCCTGCTGTATGCGCCGGTAAATATCCGTGTGGGCTTTTCCGGTATGATCTCTTCTGTTCTGGCGCGCGATTCTTTTGACGGTTTCGGCGGCGGTATGTTCCAGATAGGCGCGGAGATGGATGTCGTTTACGGGTTCACGTTCCGTGCCTTTCAGGATCCGGGTCATGCGGGTCGGGTCGTTCAGGGACGTCCGGATCGCGCGGATATAGCGCAGAGCGTGTTCATGATCGGATAGATCGAGGATAAGCGGATCTTCGCCGCGAACCTGGAAAAAGACCTTGTCCGGAAGTTCGACCAGTACTGTGTTTGTGCCGGGATTGTCCTGTAAAACGTATGCCAGGGTCTCTGAGATATTCGGGCGGGATGCGTCTTTCAAATATTCATAGCCGGGACGCAGAAAGTTCCCCCATCCCGATGCTCGATTGAAAATCGGGAACAATCTTCCTTTCCACCCGTCCGGGCAGTGGTTCTCCAAAAAGATTTCTATTTTGTCCAGCATGTGTGCAGGAATATCCGGTTGCGTTTAATATGTCAATAATTTTATCCGAGAATATGATACTTCCGCCTTTATAACCCGAGCCCGGCGGTGCTGCTCGGGAAGATCAGAGGGGCGAGTGTCAGAACGGCCACTGTTATGATGATCAGTGACAGGGCGGCGATGATCGCTCCGGCTTTGGCCATCTGGGCGACGCGGAGATGACCGGAGGCGTAGACAATGGCGTTTGGCGGCGTGGCTACCGGGATCATTAACGCGCAGGAGCAGGCCAGAACGACCGGGATCGCCAGTGTCAGCGGCGGTGCGGCGACGCTCGCGGCAACGGAGACAGAGAGCGGGACAAGTGTGGCGGCTGTGGCTGTATTGCTTGTGACGTGGCTGACCAGCATGGCCAGAATGGCCCCCAGAACCGCCAGTGCCGGCAGCGGGAGCGTGTCAAGGTTTACAAAAATATTCCCGACCCAATCGGCCAGTCCGGAGCCTTGAACCATTGCTCCCAATGACAGACCGCCCCCGATCAGAACCATGACGTTCCAGGGCAGGTTACGTGTCGCGCCCCATTCCAGAAGCGAGCGATGTTTCAGCCCGCCTTTCGGGACCAGAAACAGGGCCAATGCTGCGGCCATGGCGATTCCGGCGTCGGTCAGGCCCGATCCGGGGACGAGCTTCTCAATGAAGGGGCGGGCGGTCCATGCCAGCGCCGTTGCAAGGAAGATGACGGCGACACGTTTTTCGGCTTTGCGCATGCGTCCGAGTTTTTCCTTTTCTTCCGAGATGAGTCTCCGAACGCCGACAAGGTCTTCGTGTCCAACGGGAAAGGCGAGTTTCGTGAGGACGAGCCATGACAGGACAAGTAATGTCATGGAGAGCGGGACGCCGAGGATCATCCATTGCGCGAACCCGATCTGGATTCCGCCGTGATCGGCTACAAATCCGGCCAGAACGGCGTTTGGCGGGGTGCCGATCAATGTGGCCATGCCGCCGAGGCTTGCGCTGTAGGCGATGCCGAGTAACAGGGCGACGGGCAGGTTTCGTGCGTCGCGCGCGCGCGTCTGGAGGTTCTCGTCTTCACGGAGCAGGCCGATAACCGACATGCCGATCGGGAGCATCATTGCGGCGGTCGCTGTGTTTGAAATCCACATCGATAGCAATGCGGTCGCCAGCATGAAGCCTCCGACGAGGTGCGCCGGTTTGCGTCCGGCAACGGTCAGGACATTGAGCGCGATGCGGCGGTGCAGGTTTGAGCTTTCCATTGCGAGGCCGATCATAAATCCGCCAAGCATCATGTATACGAGTGGGTGCGCGTAGGGGGCGGCGACGTCATTGATCGGCGCGACGTCCAGAAGAGGAAACGCGACCATCGGAACGAGGGCGGTCGCGGCGATGGGGATGGCCTCGGTCATCCACCAGACGGCCATCAACAAAACGATGGCGGCAACGCGCCACGCCTCAACCGGCATGCCTTGCGGGGGCGGGATGATCATAAACAGGAGGAATATCGTGCAGCCAAGCCCGATGCCGAAGAGCCGCGGCAATGCGATATCGTCAGGGAGTTTTTCGGATTCTGCGGCGTTGGCGTCTGAGATGATCTTGTGTTTTGCGCTCATCGTTCTTTTTAATCAGGGTTGGTGGTTTAGGGGTCTGCCCCTTGTTTCGGTGTTCCTCCATCCGAAGGCGTCATCTGATCATTATTTGGGAAATGGTGCCCAGAGGCGGATTCGAACCACCGACACGGGGATTTTCAGTCCCCTGCTCTACCAACTGAGCTATCTGGGCAATTTAAGCGTCCATCTTTTTCGTTTGGCGGTGTTGCTTCGTCGTTTGCGTACGTTTTGTACGCGGCACTCCTCGCGCCTGACCAAACGAAAAACCTGTTTGCTTAATCGTGTTTTCGTGTTGTGGCGGGTTTGGCACCAGCCACGGGAATGGTTTATAGAAGATTGGTTATCTTCTGTCCAGCGTGGATCTGGCTTTTTTGTGCTTTTTTGGCGCTCTTTTTTTAGAGCTCTGCGAGCGGGAGGCGGTCGATCAAAGGCGGGGTGCGGCGGGAGCGGCTGATTTCCATCAGGCCGAGGGACGTCATACCGTAGATCGAGACTGTGCAGGGGTCGTTGTTGAAGGCGCGTTCCATCTCGGCGATCAGGCGGCCTTCGTCTTTTTTGGATTTGAGTTTGAGGAAGTCGATCATGATCGTCCCGCCGAGATTGCGCAGGCGGAGCTGACGCGCGATCTCGTGCCCGGCCTCTATGTTGACCGCGATATTCGGGCTTTTATCTTTCCCGCGGTTGACGTCGACCGCCGTTAAAGCGGCCGTTTTTTCGATGATCAGGTTTCCGCCGGAGGGCAGGAGGGCGACCGGGCCGGCGAGGGCGCGGATCTGGTCCAGAACATCCCGGAAGTCGAAAAGGCTTAAGTCGGCCGTATTGTCGTTTGTCTTTACGGCCCGGATTTTTGTGACGAGATCCGGGGCGAAAATCTCGCACCATTCTTCGGCTTTTGAAAAATCGTCCATCGTTGTGACGTCGATGTTTTCGATCCGGTTCATGGCCTGATCGCTGACGCTGCGCTCCAGCGCGCCGGGGCCTTCCATGATCAGGGCGGGGGCCTCGCCCTCAAAGAAATCCGACAGGCGCAGCCACATTTCGCGCAGGATTTTGGCTTCGCGGATCAGGATGTCGGTCTGTGTGTGGGCGGCGGCGGCGCGGAGGATGAAGCCGTCCATCATCTCCAGGACGTCGAGCATTTTGACGAGTTGCTTGCGGGTTTGTTTGTCCCGGATTCTTTGGGAAATCCGGTTCGTCGTCATCTTCGGTGCGTAGATGAGGAAGCGTCCCGGCAGCGTGATGTTCATGCTCATCCGGGGGAGTTTCGATTCCATTTTATCTTCGGTATTGCCGTCTTCGGGACCCTGTGTCAGGCAGGCGCTTTTGGCCTGAACGGGAATCATCTGCCCCGGGTGCAGGACCGTGCCGATGGCCTCGCGCCCGCCTTTGACAATGCGGCCGTCTTCACGGGTGATGTAGACATCCGCGTTGTTCAGGAAACCCATCGTGCCGCTCTCGTCGAGTTCGATAAAAGCGGCGTCGAGAGATTTGTCAATGCGGGCGACGCGCGCCCAATAGATCGCGCCCCAGCGGACGCGCTCGTTCGGCGGGTCGATCTCCAGCCCCGAGAGCCGCCCGTTATCAAGGGCCGCAACCCACGGCATACCGGCATATTCTTCGATCAGGATGTCCAGAGTATCCTCGGTTGTCTTGTCTTTTGTTCGTCGTATCTTACCATAGTGGTATGATCCGGCAATATGTCAGGCGGTAGATTACAGGGCAATTGCATATGAAGAAGATAACCTCTCCCCTGTGGGGAAACGGGTGAGGGGCATAAAAGAAGAGATGAATCGCGAAGACGCAAAGACGCGAAGAGATTTGCGAAAACTTCGCGCCTTCGTGCCTTCGCGATTCAAAAGTATAGTCTTTCTCGATAAAAATTATACACCTTAATTGTCATTGCGAGCGACTGGAGGGAGCGTGGCAATCCAGTAAAATTCTGGATTGTTTCGTCGGCGTTGCCTCCTCGCAATGACAGAAGAGTCTGTAATTCTTATTTAAAATGACTATAGTGTTTCTTCGTTCATCGCAGATTTATCCGCCCATATGCGATTGTCCTGCGGCGATTTATGGATGGGGGTGCTTGACTCTTCTTGTTATATGGAATATCTGGGTGTGATATTGTAACTGGAGTTTCATTGATGACATCCAATGATGAACCTGTCCATAAATTGCGGGGGTATTATACGCCTCGTTTTGTGTCTCCGCGCGGACTTCGCAGGCGTTTGGATGCGCTGGAGGCTGATGAATTTCGGAATCCTTATCAGGTCTGGGTCTATAGCCGCTATTGCCGGGCGGAAGGTCAGGAGTCCCTTTTTGCTCTTCTTCCCTTGTGGCTGGTCATACAGGCGTCCAATGGCATTAACAAGGCGATTACGTGGGTGGAAAGTAAGATCGGGCCGCGGCCCTCCTTGAAAGCGGCGGCGACGATAGAGGCGGCGTTGGGCTGGACGCCGGACCCGACATCCGAGATTGTGGCGGTATCGCTCGCGCTTTTCGGTGTTTCTGTTTACGGCGCAGAACAGGTTTTTGGAAAAGAGCGGATTGACAGAATAGGGAACGTTCTGACCTCTCCGTTTAATCGCCTTTCCGGAGCATTTCGTGATACGCCTTTGTTTTCAAAGATCTCCGATGGATTTAATCAGGCCAGTGAACGCTACAAGGCGTGGTGGGCACAGGAAAAAGAAGAGTTCAACGATATGCCGTCGGCCTGGATTTACGGGCTAAAATTTTAGGGGCGGATATACCCGTTTCCTTGCAACATGTGTACGGTGTCGTAAAGCGACAGGCCGACGACGTTGCTGTATGAGCCGGAGAGGAAATCCACGAAGGCGGCGGCGCGGCCCTGTATGCCGTAGGCTCCGGCTTTGCCGCGCCATTCGTCTGTGTCGAGATAAGTGCGGATGTCTTCTTCGCTCAGGCGTTTGAAGCTGACGGTCGTTTTGACGATGCGCGTAATTTCCTTGCCCTCCGGCGTGATCAGGCAAATGCCGCCCCAGACCTGATGGCGGCGGCCGGAGAGCAGGTGCAGGTGGCCTTTTGCCGTGTCTGCGTCTTCGGTTTTGGGGAGTTCGCGGCGGCCGCAGGCGACGACTGAATCTCCGGCGAGGATGAAGGCATCCGGATTTTGCGCGGCAACGGCCCGCGCTTTTTCAACGGCCAGACGGCCGGCGAGCGGGCGGGGGCATTCGCCTTTTCGGGGTGTTTCGTCGATATCTGCCGGACAAACCTTGTCCGGGATGATGCCGACGGTTTTTAAAAGCTCCAGCCGTCTGGGCGAGGCCGAGGCCAGAACAAGAGGCGTTTTACTTTTCTCTGGCTTATTTTTCACGGAAAATAATGCGTCCCTTGGTCAGGTCGTAGGGGGTCATTTCCACGACAACGACATCACCTTGCAGAACGCGGATACGGTTTTTGCGCATTTTCCCGGCTGTGTGGGCCAGGATTTCGTGATCGTTTTCGAGTTTGACCCGGAACATCGCGTTGGGGAGAACCTCCGCAACAACGCCTTTGAATTCAAGAAGATCTTCTTTCGCCATGTGATCGCTGTTTCTATTTTGTTTTTGTATGAGTTCGAACCGGGATTGTTATAATCCTCTTTGCCGCCGGACGCAAACGGGATTTACGGTTATGCGGTCTCCAGAATGCCCTGTCTGTCTTTGTTTTTAGGGTTTGTTACCCGGATTTCGATATGTCTGCCGAGTTTCAGGAGAAACATGCACAGGCGGTCGAGTGTAAACCCCTTAAGTTGTCCTTTTCTGAGCCTTGATATGTCAGGCTGTGCCGCGCCGATTAATCTCGCGGCTTCTTCCTGAGTTAATTTTTTCTTTTCAATGATTTCAATGATTTTTAGTGCAAGATCCGCTTTGGCTTTGTGTCCATCCGGATTTTCAAGGCCAAGATCTTTAAATACATTGTTTGAGCCTCTTATGATTGTTTCATTCATAACTGTCTCCATTCACTCATTATCTTTTTTTGCTGTCTTCTATCGCCAGTTTCAGTCTCGTTTTTATGGTGTTTATATCCTTTGCGGGCGTTTCTATCCCGGTTTTTGATTTTTTCTGAAAACAGTGCAACACGTAGATCCTGTTTTCTAATTTTGCGATGTATACGGCTCTGTATGTATTTCCGGCATGATCGTCTTTTAACTCATATACGCCGTTTAGCTCTTTTCCTTTTAATGGCTTTGCGGATTTCGGCATCATGCCGCACTGTACCTGGTAAAGGTTAAATCCCAGCGTTTGGATAACGGTATCCGGAAATGATTTCAGGTCTTTTAACGCCGATCCTATCCAGTCAATCGGTTTTGTTTTGTCCTCGTTATCCATGATTTCCTGCTTTTATTTTAGCATTCCGGATCCTAATATATAGTAAAATTACTATAATTAAAAGCTAAACCCGCTCGTGGCGGCCGCCGGCGAGGCCGGTCTCTGCGCCCAGGCAGCACAGAAGTGAGAAGAAATTGCGGGCCGTGTCGTGGTCGATCCCGATCTTTCCGGACAGGCGGTCGCGCAGGAGGTTGGCGCCGTCGTTATGCAGGCCGCGGCGGCCCATGTCGATGGCTTCGAGTTTGCTGTGGTGCGCGCCAGCGATGATGGCCTGTTCGTGAGAGTCGATCATCATATAATAATCCCGGATGATCCGCCGGTAGGGCGTCATGGAGAGGATAAACGTTTGAAGCTCCTCGTCGTTTTCTCCGCTCAAAGCGATATGCAGGCGGCCTTCTGAGATCCGGAGCGTCATCGTGATCGGCGCGTCATAGGGAAAGGCCGGGTCGATCCGGCCGTAGCGCTTCAGGTCCCCCATTGCGACAATCGTATTCCGGCAGAGCTGATGCTCTGTTTTTCCATTTGGGGCCAGAAGGATGACGTTCCGGATTTCAGCCATGGCAAAGCGGCCCTATGAGATGATCCCTTTTTCCCGGAACGTCGTCAGGATCAATTCGACCAGCGCGCCGGGCCGCGGGACGGAGAGATCGATCCGCGGAACCGGATAATCGGCGTTCAGGCGGTCGGGAGCTTTGTATGGGTCCGGCGCCGTTCCGTCGATGTCTCCGTTTTCCGGATGGTGCGTGTGGATGTTAAAAAACGGAATGCCGAAACGTTCCTGTAATTCGTCGGCGCGCACGAAGCCGTAATAATCCGTTCCGGGCCCGCCGTCTTTTTTACAGACATCGTCGCCGGAGAAGATGATCGCTGTCGGCGGCTGCGGCAGTTTCATGGCTTCCACGGCGGTGGCTTCCAGACCGTGGCCCTTGTTAACGCTCGCGATCTTGATTTCGACGGCGGCGGGCGCGCCGAGCGTTTTAAAGACGTCCGTGCCGTCCGGCTCTTTCGGGCCGGCCTTGGCGTAAGCCGCCAGTTTTTGTTTGAACGCCGCGCCGATCGCCGTATCAAGCGCCGAACCTTCCGGCTGGCCGCAGGCATTCAGGATCGTCCGGTAATGAATGTTGCAGGCCGTGCCTTTTTGTTCGATGAACGGGGCAGGCGCTTGATCCGGATCGAAGCCTTCCGTCATCAGGGCCTCTTTCACAAGATTTTTAAACTCTTCTCCCATGTCGCTGAGGGCGAGGATATAGGCGTTTTCCTCGTCGGAAAGCGCGCGGACGTCCTTGCGGACGCCGCCGAAATAAAGCGCGCCGCCGCTATCGGCGACGAGCGTCGCTTTTTCAGGCGCAGTAATCCCGGATTCGTGCATGAGTTTGACGGCGTCTTTCGCGCCGCGCGAAGTCAGAAAGCCAAGCGCATAAAGATTTCCGGTTTCCGTGTTGCGATTGATAACCTCGACCAGTTCGGCGGGCAGGCGGGCGTCCATCGCTTTTTGGGCAAACAGGCCGAGTTTCAAGGCACCGTCCGCGACCATGGCTTTCAGGTCGTCCTGTGTCGTGCCGAAGGGAATCGACTGATTGTCCGGATTGTCGCCTGCGCCGAGCGGGAGCGTCCGGCCTTCGGCCAGCGTATAGCCGCGCATGATGTTTCCGTCCATATCGCACACGAAGAGCGGGCGCGAGCCAAGTTTGTCCGAAAAAGCGCGGATGTCGTCCGGTGTGGCGTAGCGTGTCATGGAATCAATCCTGTGTTGTGAGTCGTCGTTTCTTTCCGAATCTACAGCCAGAGTCCGCGCGCTTCAATGGGGAATATTATACGAGCTTGCTTGAAATGTAACGGTTCAGACTTATACCGTGTTCTGCCGCTTGTATAGCAAGCGTTCTATGCTGCTCCGGTGGAATACGCACCATAAATTTTCCACTGAACGCTTTCTCGGACAGGGGTTCAGGAATGGGTTCACCGTTTTCTGACATATCTTCTATCACGCTCCGGACGAGGTCCATAATGTCTTGCAATGCCGCATCCGGCGTAGCTGCAAGAGCTGACAGACTTGGAAACTCGGCGCATAATCCCACATGCTCGCCATCATCTTCTGACCATGTGATCCTGTATGTGTAGCGTATGTTATCCATTGTCTTCACTCTTTTTGAGTTTGTCTATGGCTGTAAGGACCTGCTTGACCTGATATGTCTTTGCCTTTCCGTCATGTCCTTTTTGTATATTTATTCTTGGGTCTCCTTGCCATGGCGTCCTGTAGATATAGTGACTTGTGCCCTTGTTTCTTGGTTCACCAAAAAAATGGTCGCATATCTTCTCTATATCCGAAAAACGCATGTTCTGAGGCGATTTTCGTGCGTCCTTGAGGAGTTTTTCTATTCTATTCATTATTATATCTTAGTATCTATAAAGATACTATATTTTTGTGATTTCAGGATTTGTTTTTCATCCGCAATTCGGCCGAGCGGGCATGGGCCTGGAGGCCTTCGGCCTGCGCGATCGTCATAATATCCGGCGCGAGGGTCTGGATGCCCTGTTCGGAACATTGGAGCCAGGTCGTCCGTTTCATGAAATCCTGTGTGCCCAGACCGGATTGAAAACGTGCGCCGCGGCCGGTCGGCAGGACGTGGTTCGGGCCGCCGATATAATCGCCCGCGGATTCCGGGGTGTGCCGGCCGAGGAAGGCTGAGCCGGCGTGACGAATTCGTTTCAGGAGGTTCTGCGGGTCGTCGGTCGCGATCTCAATGTGTTCGGGGGCGATCGCATCGACCAGAGCCGGGGCTTCGCGCTCCAGATCCCCGACAACGATAATCGCGCCGAAATCGGCCCAGCTTTTGGCGGCGATCGGTGCGCGGGGGAGGGTCTTCAGGTGTTTGTCGACGCTATCCGCGACCTCTTGCGCGAAAGCGGCGTCGTCCGTAATCAGGACGGATTGAGCCGTTTCATCATGTTCGGCTTGTGAGAGAAGGTCCATCGCGGTAACGGCCGGGTCGTTTTTGTTGTCGGCGAGGACGAGAATTTCAGAGGGACCCGCGATCAGGCCGATGCCGACCCGTCCGTAAACCTGTCTTTGGGCTTCGGCAACGAAAGCGTTGCCGGGGCCGCAGATGATATCGACCGGGGTGATGCTTTGCGTTCCGTAGGCGAGCGCGGCGACGGCCTGTGCGCCGCCAATCCTGTAGATTTCTTCGATGCCCAGAATCTGGATGGTGGCCATCAGGACCGGGGAGAGGTCCCCGCCCGGTGTCGGGACGGTCATCGCGATCCGGTTTACGCCCGCGCATTGCGCCGGGACGGCCGTCATGTACACGGTGCTCGGGTATGTCGCGAGGCCGCCGGGGACATAGATCCCCGCCGCGTCGATCGGCGTCCATCTTGCGCCCATTTTATTGCCGAGGGCGTCTGTGTATGAAAGATCTTTGGGTTTTTGTTGTGCGTGGAAATCGCGAATGCGACCGACGGCAGTGTCGAGTGCTTTGCGGATATCGGCCGGGCACTCGCTCGCGGCCTTTTTGATTTCCGCATCCGTCAGGCGCAGTTTGTCTGCGTTGATATTCATGCGGTCGAAGCGGTTTGTATAGGCGCAGACGGCCTCATCTCCGCGGGCTTTGACGTCTTTGATGATGTCTCTGACGGTGTCGGAGACGTCTTTGGTCGCTTCGCGCTTCTCGTTGACGAATGTTTCGAATTCGATTTTGAATTTCGGGTCGCTTGTTTTATATCTGCGCAGTGTCATTTTCTATAGCCTTGCTTTCTGTGGGGCCAAACCACCCGATAATAGGATGTAACCAGATGAAATTTAAAGTATTTTTTAACCGCAGGGCGCAGAGGACGCAGAGAAAGTAAAGAAAATTCCAACCCCCGTCACCCCGGCTTTCGCCGGGATGACGAAAATAAAAAAACTCTGCGTCCTCTGCGCCTTGTGGTTAAAAAAATAAATTGTTTCAATACACTACGGAATTGTGTCGGGTAGTCTGTTGTGTGGTTCCAATCTCATTGTGTGCTGCGGACTTTAGCTTTTCTTTCAGGAGCTTAAAAGTAGAATATATTTTCTTCAAGGGGAAAATCGGATATGCTTTGTGTGTGGTTATTCTGACATACATGTCCTCTTCGGAGATGGAGAAAAGTGATGAATGAACTCTTGTTTTTGGGAACGGCGTTTCTTGCCATGGTCTCAATATTGCTGTGTGCCCGTCTTGGACGGGAATGGCTTTATGCCGCTGTGCCTTTACTTCTTGTTCTTGCAAGTTTTACAGCGGCGAATGTTTGCCTTGTGTTCGGGTTTCCGACAAGTCTTGGAATTTGCCTGTATGCCGCGATTTTTCTGGCTACCGATATTCTCTCCGAATGTTATGGCCGCAAGGAAGGTTTTCGGGCGGTGGCTATTGGTTTTTTGACGCAGGCTTTCATGGTCCTGTTCGGCTTGATGGTTGTTTCCATTCAGCCGATGCAGAATAATGCTCTTTCGCAAGCACTCGAAACCATTTTTTCCTATGTTCCGAGAATTGCAGCAGGATCATTCGTCGCCTATCTCATCAGTCAGACATTTGACGTCTGGTTCTTTCACAAAATGAAAGACGCAATGAGCGGACGTCATCTCTGGGCTCGAAACACAGTAAGCACAATCGTCTCTCAGGGGATTGATAGCGTTATATTTTTGTCGATCGCATTTTATGGAGTTTTACCGAATTTCTGGGGTGTCGTTTTGACGACATGGGTTATCAAAGTGTCTTTGGCTGTTATTGATACGCCGTTTATCTATCTTGCCCGGCGTTTTCTTGTCGTTCGATAGCCTCCCGAAAGGTTTCGATCCATCCGTTCATGCGCGCGGGCATGGTTTTCAGGGCCGTCCGGTTGATGATCAGCCGTGAGGTGATGTGGAGAATCGTTTCGGTTTCAACAAGATTGTTGGCTTTGAGAGTCGCGCCGCTCGAGACCAGATCGACGATCCGGCGGGCGAGACCGAGGACGGGAGCGATTTCCATCGCGCCGTTCAATTTGATGCATTCGGCCTGTATGCCTTTGCGTTCGTAGTGCAGGCGCGTGAGGTGCGGGTATTTCGTGGCGATGCGGATATGCGAGGCCGCGTTTTCGTCCTCAAGCCCGACCTGCTGTTCCGGCATGGCAACGCTCAACCGGCAATGACCGATGTTCAGGTCCAGCGGGGCATAGAGCTCGTCATAGTCGAATTCGTCGAGGACGTCTTTCCCGACCGCGCCGAATTGCGCGGCGCCGTAGGCGACGAAGGTCGCGACGTCGAAGGCGCGGACGCGAATGATCTTGATGTCCGGACGGTTCGTGTCGAACATCAGGGCGCGGGAGTCCGGGTCGAAGAAATCGGCCGCCGGCTCGATCCCGCATGTGTTCAGGAGCGGGATCAATTCGTCACAAATACGGCCTTTGGGGAGGGCAAATATAAGAGTGTCGTTTTCCATGCCTCAATAGATAACGTCATGTGCGCGCAGGGGCAACGGGTTTTTGATTGGGGTGAGCGGCTGTCTTCAGCATATCTCTAAATTCTTCGAGGCTGTGCAGGTTTCTGTCGTCACCGTAGGTGATGAGAGAGGGTTCGTTTTCAATGAGCCGGGCGATACAGGTCTGGACCTCTTCGTGTGTGATGCTTTGCAAGATTCTTATTTCTTGCTGGACCGTTATCGGTCTGTCAGAAAGCGTCAAGTTGTTCTGTAAATTCCGCACGTTGTGTTTCGCTCTTGTGAGAAGAGATTTTATGTTGTTTAAACCGTCAATTATTATTCCGGTGGACGATTTTATGAAATATTTTTTTTGTCAAAAAATCTGCAGGATTTTGGGTTATTTCTCTGTTTTTCTTTGGATTTTCTTGCGCCCTGTTAAATAAAGCGATGCTTCTGGGGTCCGGCTGAAATTGTCTTCAGTTTTTACAAAAACTGTTGTACGTAATGGACTGAGCTTTAAAGGCCATATTTCCGCCATTGCGGGTATGGTGAAAGTTATTTTTGAAAGCATTATGAGAGGGAACGGCTTTATATGGATCCTAATATTTTACAATGGCTGACGCTAATCGTTGTGTTTGCGCTGGCCGTGATTTCGCCCGGGCCGGATTTTGTCGTTTCGGTCCGGAATTCCATTCTGTACTCCCGGCGGGCCGGCGTCCTGACCGCCTTCGGATTCGCCCTTGGTACGATGGTTCATGCGACCTACACGATGCTCGGAATCGCGGCGCTGATCGCGCAATCCGTTTTGCTGTTCAGTCTTCTGAAATGGGCCGGGGCGGCCTACCTCCTGTATATCGGCTACCACGCGCTTCGCTCCAAAGGGGTCGGGCAGGAGGCTCTTGACGAGGCGACGAAAATTCCCGTGGCGCAAGTCAGGAAAATGACCGACTTTCAGGCGTTTCGCTCCGGACTCCTCACCAATCTTCTAAACCCTAAAGCGACCCTGTTTTTCCTTGCGATTTTCAGCCAGATTATCGCGCCGGGCACGCCGGATCTCTGGAAAGCCGTGTATGCTCTTACCTGCGGCGTCATGACGGCGTTGTGGTTTTCGATCGTCGCGCTTGTCCTGACTCATGGCCCGCTGCGCGCGATGTTCGTCCGGGCGGCGAAGTGGATCGACCGGACCTGCGGAGCGTTGTTGATCGGGCTCGGGCTCAAGGTCGCATCGACCTCTTTATGACGTTTCCGTTTTGTCTTCGCACCCCGCGCATCCGCACCCGCAAGCCTTCAGATAAGGTGCGCTCTGCATCTCTAAAAGGCGGCTGAGCGTGCGCTGGAACGTGAAGGCGTGGTCTTTGCCCTGATAGATTTTCTCCGGCGGCGCATCCGCGCTGACGACAAGGCGGACATGATTGTCATAAAGAACATCGATAAGTGTAATCAGCCGTTTGGCCTCGTTCCGGCGGTCATAGCCGAGCTTGGGAATGCCTTCCAGAAACAGGCAGTTCCAGCGGCGGATAATCTCCAGATAATCCTCCGCGCCGTGCGGGCGTTCGCAAAGCTGGGCAAATGTAAACCGGGCGCAACAGGACGCGCAGTCCTCAACCGTGATCTCCCGCCCGCGTACGCGGATGACGTCCCGCCTGACCGGGGCGTTATGGGTTAACTGCGCGAACATGCCCTCGATATGCCGGTGCGTTAATGTGCCAAGCGGCCAGAACCATGTGCCGCTGTCCTGAAGAAAGCCTGTCCGGTAATCCTCCTCGCCGTCCAGGTTGTGAATGATCAAGCGTTCTTTCAGGAGAGCGATAAAGGGCAGGAACGAGCCTCTTTGCAGGCCGTCCTTATAGAGATCTTCCGGCGGGCGGTTGCTCGTCGCGACAACGATCACGCCAAAACCGAACAGGGCCGAGAACAGGCGGCCGAGCAGCATCGCATCGGCGACATCCTCGACATGAAATTCATCAAAGCATAGAACCCGGGTCCGGGCTGCAAGGGCTCTTGCATGATCGATCAGGAGGTCGTCTGTCTTGCTCCCGCTTTTCCTTTCTTTGTGAAGGGATTGGTGCAATTCAGCCATAAATACATGAAAGTGGCAGCGGCGGCTGTGCGGCTTGACGGCCGGGGGGAGAGCCTCGAAAAACAGATCCATCAGCATCGATTTCCCGCGTCCGACCTCGCCGAAAAGATAGACGCCCTGCCGTCCGTCGCCCGCCGGGACGGGCCAGAGCCGCTTCCTGCGGTCCGGTTTCCCGGTCAAGCGGCGCAGAGCCCCGCGTATCAAAGAGGGCAGCGATGATGTCCTGCGCCGGTCTTCCTCTCCGCCGAGAGACGAAAGAAGGCCGTCCAGAGCCGAAAGCGCAAACCGCTGGGCCGGGTCGTCCTGCAACGTTCCGGCGGTGCATCGCGCATCGTAAAGATCAGTGAGAATAGCCATGTCGATGCGTATCGTACGTTTCCGGGAAGAATGTGGCAATAACTTCCGGTTTGAATATGCGCAGGCTTATGCCACGGCTTCTCTGCGTGTTTCCGTTTGGAGCCGGGCAGAGTGAGGGAGATAGAGTAAAATGACGCAAATGATCATAATCCCGGAGGCTAAAATTTTGAGTCCGTTTACGGACTCTCCCGGTATAAAAATACCGGCAACCATGGCCACGGCCGGTTTCAGACAGGAAATCGTATTGTATCCGCTCAATCGCATGGATTGAAGCGCCTTGCAGGAAAAGATATTGCCGCTTGAACCGGGGATGACGTTCTTCCATAAACAGATAGGCGGTATCCTTGCGTAAGAACAATGATTACCAGAAGAAGAGCGGATGTCTGTCCGACGCCTTAAGTTTATTTTCATATTTAATTGTTAGTCTTTCCTCATGGATCTGTTCTGGATACAGGCTGTGGGGTTTCTGGCGTTCTTTATCGAGGGCGCGTTTTACTTCTGCAAAAGCTCGAGAATCATGATGAAAGTCTCCATCGTGACGTCCGTTCTCTGGACGGCGCATTATCTGCTTTTGGGGGTGCCGTCGGCCGGTCTGTATTCCTTTCTTTCCACCATCCGTTCGTTCGCGGGCGGATATCTTCCGGAGAAATGGATGAAGGGGATGGTCTGGGGGATCAGTATTTTGCTTGTTGTCCTCCTCCTGACGTTATATCAGGGGATAATTGCCGCCCTGATTTGTGCGTCTGCCGTTGTCAATATCGGAATTTGCTATATGCGCGACCGGCGTCTGGCGTTTCTCGGTTTGACGGCATCCGCTTACGGGTTATGGGTCGCGGTGGCTCTGTATTCCGGGTCCTTGGCAGGACTGGCCGGTGACGGGACGATGTTTTGTGTCGTTCTGATCGCCTTTATCCGCGCCCTGTTTGATCTTTCTGTGCTAACATGCCCGTCATGGTTACGACTCTCTTCCAGTCTTCGTCTGCCAAGCTTCCGGAAGGCCTGACGTCTTACGACTTCCTGAAGACGCTGGCCGTCCTGCTGATGATCGTCGATCATGTCGGCTATATTGTCTATCCGGACGAGATGTGGTTCCGCGTCATCGGGCGTTTATGTATCCCGGTCTGGTTCTTCCTGATCGGCTATGCGCGCAGCCGGGATCTCTCCCCGCGTCTGTGGACCTGGGCGGGGATCCTGTTCGCGGTCGAACTTCTTGTCGGGCGGGGGCTTCTTCCGGTCAATATCCTGATGACATTTATCCTGATTCGCATGATCATCGATCCGTTGATGGAGCGGATCGGCCGGGACCCCCGCAGGCGCCTTGAGTCGGTGATGCTGGCCGCCGTCATTCTGGGCGCACTGGCTCTGCCGTCGTCGCTCTTTTCCGAATACGGCACGCCGGGGCTGATGTTCGCAATGACCGGATATATGAGCCGCAGGCTCCGGACCCCTGAAAAACCGGGCGAATATACGCATATCGAACGGATCTGTTTCAGCGCGGTGAGCGTGGCGGTTTTTGCGGGGATCCAGACGATGGGGTTTGGGTTTTCCATACCGCAATCAACGGTTCTGATGACGGGAACGGGGGCAATTCTTCTCCTGTTATTTTCGTTTCGCCCGGTGGAATGGACATACGGAGAATGCGGGGTTCTGCGACCAGTTGTCCCGCTTTTGCATTTGACGGGACGCCGGACCCTGGAGATCTACGCCATACATCTTGCGGCCCTTTTCTTGATGGCCGCAATCCTTGGAGATCCGCGCTTTTCGTGGCTCGGTTTTTCCTGGTTCAAGAATTAAGATTGCGGCTTGCCTGCCCCGGTCTTGTGTGCTACATGATCACCCAAGTTTTTGAACGGAGCCGCTCGAAATTGTACCGAGCGAATGCGAGGCGTCCGGAAGGACGGAAGCATGTCCGGCATATGAGGACTTGCATTTAAAATTGACAGATTTTAAATGCAAATAATGAAAGAGTGAGGAAGGGCAGTTCAGTGTCAGGTCAGACATCCTCATCCGGAAAGATGAACGGCGTATCCGGAGAAGTCGCCAAACGCTATGTGAGTGCATTGATAGATCTGGCCGAAAACGCCGGCCGGTTGAAAGATGTCGAAAAAGATTTCGGGGCCATACGGACCCTGATCGACGAGTCCCCGGAATTCCGTCTCCTGATATTGTCTCCGGCTCTGGGAAAAGACCGGCAGGCCGTTGCCGTTCAGGCCGTCTCAAAAAAAGCCGGATTTCACAAACTGACACAGAATTTCCTCGGTGTGATCGCGCAGAACGGGCGTCTGAACGCCCTTCCGGCCATGCTGGAGACCTTCACGGTCATGCTGGCCGAGCGCCGCGGCGAAATCCGTGCGCAGATCGAAACGGCATTCGCGTTAACATCCGCGCAGGAAAAAGCGCTCAGCGAATCGATTGCCGCGACGGTCGGCAAGAAAGTTTCTCTGGACGTCAGCGTCAACGCGGATCTGATCGGCGGGATGGTCGTGCGGGTCGGCTCGCGCATGATCGACAATTCGGTTAAGCGTCGTCTGGAGCGGCTGCGGATGTCGATGCGCGATCCGGAACAGGCGGCGTAAGTAAGTACAGTGTGAACAGGTTAGAACAGGCGAAAATGGAGTGAGGCAGGAATGGAAATCCGCGCGGCAGAAATCTCGGAAGTCTTGAAAAAACAAATTGAGGAATTCGGTGCGCAGACCGACGTGGCCGAAATCGGTCAGGTCCTCTCGGTCGGGGACGGTGTTGCGCGCTGCAGCGGGCTTGATAACGTCCGCGCGGGGGAGATGGTCGAATTTCCGGGCGGGATCTCCGGGATGGCGCTGAACCTGGAGAGCGACAATGTCGGGATCGTGATTTTCGGCGACGACCGGAGCATCAAGGAAGGCGACATCGTCCGCCGGTCGGGCCGGATCGTTGAAGTGCCGGTCGGGCCGGAGCTTCTGGGCCGCGTTGTGGATGCGCTCGGCAACCCGATCGACGGGAAAGGGCCGATCAAGGCGAAACAGACAAGCCGGGTCGAAATCAAGGCGCCGGGGATTATTCCGCGGAAATCGGTGCATGAGCCGATGCAATCGGGCCTGAAAGCCATCGACGCGCTCGTCCCGGTCGGCCGCGGCCAGCGGGAGCTGATCATCGGCGACCGCCAGACAGGAAAAACGGCCGTGGCGATCGACACGATCATCAACCAGAAACACAACAACGCCGACTCCGACGAGAAAAAACATCTCTACTGTGTGTATATCGCGATCGGGCAAAAACGCTCGACGGTCGCACAGCTTGTCAAAGAGCTGGAAGACAACGGCGCGCTGGAATACTCGATTATCGTCGCGGCGACGGCCTCCGATCCCGCGCCGATGCAGTTTCTGGCGCCCTACGCCGGCTGTGCGATGGGCGAGTGGTTCCGTGATAACGGCAAGCACGCGCTGGCGATCTATGACGACCTGACGAAACAGGCCGTGGCCTACCGCCAGATGTCCCTGCTGCTCCGCCGTCCGCCAGGACGGGAAGCGTTCCCGGGGGATGTGTTCTACATCCACTCCCGTCTTCTGGAACGTGCCGCGAAAATGAACGAGGAATACGGGGCGGGGTCCCTGACGGCGCTCCCGATTGTCGAAACGCAGGCCGGGGACGTATCGGCCTACATCCCGACAAACGTGATCTCGATCACGGACGGCCAGATTTTCCTGGAAACGGGCCTTTTCTTCAAAGGGATTCGCCCGGCGATTAACGTCGGTCTGTCGGTCTCCCGTGTCGGATCGGCCGCACAGATCAAGGCGATGAAACAGGTCGCCGGTAAGATTAAACTCGAGCTGGCGCAGTTCCGGGAAATGGAAGCGTTCTCGCAGTTCGCTTCCGATCTCGACGCCTCGACCCGGAAACTTCTGGCACGCGGGGCGCGCCTGACCCAGCTTCTCAAACAACCGCAATTCTCGCCGATGCCGGTCGAGGAACAGGTTATCGCGATCTTCGCCGGAACGCGGGGCTATCTCGATAACGTCAAGGTCGACTGCGTGTCCGAGTACGAATCGCGGTTGCTGGAAGACCTGCGCGTCAACGGGAAGGATCTCCTGAAAGACGTGCGCGTGAAGCAGAAACTGGACGACGAACTGGAAGGCCGGATCTCGACTTTCCTTGAAAACTTCACGCGGAACTATCTCGGCGCCAACGCTGGAGCGGCGGCCTGAGACCTGACGCATAAAATGAAGAAAACAAACAAAAAACATAAAAAACAGAACAGGGAGTAAAACTATGGAAGGGGAAACCAGTTTTTTTGTAGTGCTGACGCATGGCATGACACCGGAGACGCCTTTAAATGAGGCACAGTGGGCGCTGAGGGATATGGTTGGAAATTTCGGAGGCGAATTGGGGGATGCGAAACCTCTCCCCGGAAAACATACGGGATACGAGGTCGTCGTTCCGGCGTATCATGCGCATAATTTATGCCTTATGGTTGTGCAAAACGGCAGTTTCGGCCGCGTTCGTGCATACGATACTGAAGGCGAGGCACGCGGTGCTCTGCAAACTCCGGCTCCGGCGTATCAGGCGGCGTAAAGACGTAAATGAAAAGATAGACGGATCGAGGTTGAGGCGAAATGGCCAGTCTGAAGGAATATAGAGACCGGATTGCCGGGGTGAAATCGACGCGGAAGATCACGTCGGCGATGAAGATGGTCGCGGCCAGCAAGCTCAAAAAAGCGCAGGAGCAGGCCGAGGCCGCCCAGCCCTACGCGCAGGCAATCACGGATATGATGGCCCGCGTCGTGGCCGGGGTGACGATCGGCCCGGGCAGCCCGAAACTTCTGATCGGGACCGGGAAGGACAAGGTTCACCTGATCGTCCTTGTGACGGCGGACCGCGGCCTGTGTGGGGGGTTCAACGGCAACGCGATCAAACTCGCGCTCCAGCATATCCGCTCGCTCGAAAAAGCGGGACGGCAGGTCAAAATTCTGTGCATCGGCCGGAGAGGGAAGATCGTCCTGAACCGGGAATACGGCGACCGGATCATCGAAACCGTCACGAACATCTCCGGAAAAGCCGGGCTGGATTACGATCTTCTCCGAAGTGTGGTCGAACAGATTCTCCACCGGTTCGACGATGGCGAATTCGATGTGTGTTCCCTGATCTACAACCAGTTTTTCAGCGTCCTGACTCAGCGCCCGAAAATTCAGCAGGTCATTCCGTTCTCGCTGAACAAATTCGATGAAGACAAGGACGCGGAAGACAAAAAAGGCCCGGCGTCCAAATATGCGTTCGAGCCGACGGAAGAGGAAATTCTGGGCAAGCTTCTGCCGCGGAATTTCGGCGTGCAGGTGTATCGCGCCGTGCTCGACAGCGCGGCGGGCGAGCAGGCTGCGCGGATGACGGCGATGGACAACGCGACCCGCAACGCAGGCGATATGATTTCGAACCTGACCCTGAAATACAACCGGGAACGTCAATCCGTGATCACAAGCGAACTGATCGAGATTATTTCGGGCGCCGAGGCGGTGTAGCCCACAGTCGTCATTCCCGCGAATGCGGGAATCTTTATGACATGAAACTGAACATTATGAATGAAAAACAGTTCTATGTGTATATAACGGCCAGTCTGAATAACAGAGTTTTGTATATTGGTGTGACGTCGGATTTAAAAGGAAGAAGGGTATGGCAGCATAAAACAAAAGCTGTGGAGGGATTTACAAGGACGTACAATGTTGACAGGCTGGTCTACTTTGAGGTGTATTGCAACGCGGAGGCGGCGATTACAAGAGAAAAAGCGATGAAAAAGTGGAACCGGCAGTGGAAAATCAATCTGATCGAAGAGCAGAATCCGGAGTGGAAGGATTTGTATGAAGAAATATGTGCCTGAAATCAAAAGATCCCCGCCTTCGCGGGGATGACGGCTTTTCTTTTTATTTAATTAGAGATCGTCATTCCCGCGAATGCGGGAATCTTTAAGAACGAAGCGATACGGAACATGCTAAAAGCAAGGAAGAGAAGAGGAAAAAATGGCTGAGAGCAAAGGCAAAATGAATACGGAGAACGGGCGGATCGAACAGGTGATGGGCGCGGTTGTGGACGTTCATTTCCCGGAAGGAAACGTGCCGGAAATCCTGAATGCCCTGTACACGGACAACGGCGGAAAGAATCTGGTTCTCGAGGTTGCGCAGCACCTCGGCGGCAACGTCATCCGCTGTATCGCGATGGATTCGACCGACGGTCTCGTACGCGGCGGCACGGTGACGGATACGGGCGGACCGATCACGATGCCGGTCGGCCCGCAAACGCTCGGCCGGATTCTGAACGTCACCGGCGATGCGATCGACGAGCGCGGCGATGTGAAAACCGGAAAACGTTACCCGATTCACCGCCCGGCTCCGGATTTTGTCGATCAGGCCAACGAGACGGAACAGCTCGTGACCGGGATTAAGGTTGTAGACCTGCTGTGTCCCTACGCCAAAGGCGGGAAAATCGGCCTGTTCGGCGGGGCCGGGGTCGGCAAGACCGTGACGATTCAGGAACTGATCAACAACATCGCAAAAGAGCACGGCGGCGTGTCGGTCTTTGCGGGTGTTGGGGAGCGGACCCGGGAAGGAAACGACCTTTATCACGAAATGATCGAGTCCGGCGTTATCAACCTCGACGGCGAATCGAAAGTGGCTCTGTGCTACGGCCAGATGAACGAGCCGCCCGGAGCGCGGGCGCGGGTCGGTCTGTCCGGTCTGACGATGGCTGAATATTTCCGTGACGAGGAAGGGCAGGACGTTCTGTTCTTCATGGATAACGTCTTCCGGTTCACACAGGCCGGGGCCGAAGTTTCGGCTCTTCTGGGACGGATCCCGTCCGCTGTGGGATATCAACCGACGCTGGCTACGGATATGGGTGCGCTTCAGGAACGGATCACCTCGACGAACAAAGGCTCGATCACGTCCGTGCAGGCCGTCTACGTTCCGGCCGACGACCTGACAGACCCGGCCCCGGCGACAACCTTCTCTCACCTCGACGCGACAACGGTTCTCTCGCGCCAGATTTCGGAACTCGGGATTTACCCGGCCGTGGATCCGCTGGACTCCACGTCACGGATCCTCGATCCGCGGATCGTCGGGGAAGAGCATTACACAACGGCGGCCGCTGTACAGAAAACACTGCAAACCTACAAGGCCCTGCAGGACATCATCGCGATCCTCGGGATGGACGAACTCTCCGAAGACGACAAACTCGTTGTGGCGCGGGCGCGGAAAATCCAGCGTTTCCTGTCCCAGCCGTTCCACGTGGCGGAAGTCTTTACCGGGACACCGGGGATCTTCGTTCAGCTTGCCGATACGATCAAAGGCTTCAAGGCCATTGTGAACGGCGAATTCGATCACCTGCCGGAAGCGGCGTTCTACATGGTCGGCACGATCGAACAGGCGGAAGAAAAAGCCGCAAAGATGCAAAAAGAAGCGGCGTAACAAATGGTCGTCATCCCCGCAAAAGCGGGGGCGGTCTTTGTGTGTGGCGCGTTTTTTGAACTGTGGGTGCATGGCGGATATAACCAGATGAAACTAAAATAAAATTTAACCGCAGAGGCGCAGAGAACGCAGAGTTTTTCTCAATGCGTCACCTCGGCGAAAGCCGGGGTCCAGTTAAGATCTTTTCTGGATTCCGGCGTTCGCCGGAATGACGGGACTTATAATTTTTTATACTCTCTGCGTCCTCTGCGCCTTTGCGATTGATAATAAAAAAACAGGAGTAACGGCACATGTCCGAAAACCAGACAACATTCCAGTTTGAACTGGTCTCTCCCGAGAAAAAACTGTTTTCTCAAATGGTGTGGCAGGTCGTCGTTCCGGGCGACGAGGGCGATTTCGGTGTGCGCGCCGGGCATGCGTCTCTGGTCTCCAGCGTCCGCCCCGGCATTGTCAAAGTCTGGAGCGCGCCGGGTGCGGATCCGGTCGAGATGTTTGTCACGGGCGGATTTGCCGATGTGAGCGGCGAAAACTGCGCCGTGCTGGCCGAGCAGGCCTGTGAGGTCACAGAGCTGAACGCCGAAACCCTCACGCAGGAAATTGCGGATCTGAACGAAAAACTCGCGGCTTCGGACCTTACGGCGCCGGCCCAAAAGAAACTCCGCAATGAACTCGATGTTGCCAACGCCAAGTTAAGAGTAGTCTCCGGGAATGCCCATCATTAGAGCGGACGGGGCCCCCACATCTCTAGAACATATTGACGGAGTGATTTGTGACTTTGACGGGCCGATATTGCCCTATCCAAAGGACGGATCGCATCATGCACTTTGCGCGGATATCTGCATCGAACTTGCAACGGAGCGTCTGGGCCGCAAGGCACGGGAAGAGATCCGCCGCTTGTACTTCGAGACGGGGAACGGGAAATTCTGGGGAGTCCTGCGCCCTTACCGCCTATGCCAGGACGAGTTTTTAAAGGTCGTGCAACTCGATCCGGTGCCGTTTCTGGAACAGTTTCACAAAAGACTCTTCGTCCGCACGTTATCCGACCCCGACCTGTTCCCGGACTCCCCGGAAATAGAAAGAGCCCTCGAGCGGCTGGAAGGGCAGGTTCGTTTCATGATCCTCTCTCACGCCAGCCGCCCGGACTGGATCGAACCCGCACTGGAGCGGATGAAAATCTCGGCGCGCTTCTTTGATGCGGTTCTGGGTATGGATGAACTGGAATACCGTTACTGGAAAGATCTCGGACCCGTCGCTGTGCAGCGTGCGTTGTCAATTCTGAAACTTCCGGCACACAGGGTCGGGATGGTTGAGGACTCGGGAATCAATATGCGCTTCCCGAAAAGACTGGGCGTTACGACATGCTGGATGTGCCGGGGATGGGCTCCTCCCCATCCGCCGGGGGTGTTACCGTCCTCTGCGGATATGTACGCGCCGTCTCTGGATGTTCTGGCGAACAGAATCGCCGACGATAAGGCACGAGCTCTTAGATCTCTTCATCCTGAGATACGCGATCCGAGATTAACTGATCCACTTTCATTTCTCCCCACTTTTGCCCTTGGAGGTCAATCCTGACCTCTCCGGCGGATTCGAGGGCGGCCATCAACTCTTTTTCCGTCCGGCCGACGCTCATCAGTTTCGGGCAGTCTTCCGTGATGAAATGTTCGCGGACGGCAAGATCAACCCATGATAACAGCGGATCGAACTGACCGTCCCGGTTCAATACGCCGAGCGGGCGCGTGCAGGCCCCGAGCTGCTTGAGCGTTACGGCGGTCAGAAGGAGATACAGACACTTGATGTCGGCCTCATCGATGATGATCGGCGTTTGCTGGTTACGGAGAACTTCATCCTCGAAGTGCGGAAATATGTTTTTGGGAACTTCCGGCGGCGCGTCGACATCCGGCCAGTCGGACAAAAGCGGGTCGATCTCTTCCGGTGTATTGGCAACCCGGCACATCTGCGCGGAGTCCGGAGCGGAGCGCGAAAGCTGCTCATAGGCAGAATCCCAGTAATGCTCGGTATTCAGGAAGATGACGGGTTTGTGATGCTGGTTCATCGACGCCCAGTACAGAACCTCGAACGCTTCGTCGAGCGTGCCGTATCCGCCAGGCAGGACAAGAACGGCACCTGAAAGCTCGAACATCTTGCGCTTGCGGGCGCAAAGCGTCTCTGTCAGGACGAGGTCGCTGAGCTCGCGATGAAGCCGTTCGTTATCGCGCAGGCGGGTGGGGATGACGCCCGTGACGTGCCCGCCGGCGCGCAGAGCACCTTCGGCGAGCGCGCCCATGGATCCGGCATTCATCCCGCCATAGATCACGCGTTTGCCGTGGCGGGCCAGTGCCGCGCCGAGATCGAAAGCCGTTTGGTGGAAGATCGTCCGCGCGCGTCCGGCGGAACCAAGATAGACGAGAATATTATCGAATTTCGACATGAAGTGTGTCTTTCAGGCACTGTAAGAACGCCGCGACATGCGGCGCAGAGCGGTTATGGTCGCGCGCAGCATAATCCGTATCGTCGAGCCTCGCAACCCGCCTGACGCTGACGGCGTTGAGCAGGAAAAGATTTTTTGCCGCATGAAGCGCGGTGGCGTCGATGCCCGCCCCGGATTCAATCATAAGCTGTTTTTCCAGAAGGATCCCCCGGCCGATCCCTTCCATCGCACCGTGTTCGCATGAGGGGGTTACAAGCCGCGCCCCGTCATCGACAATCAGGGTTGACGTGCTCGCACAGGATGCAAACCCGCGTGTATTCAGCATGATCGCGTCTTGCGCGCCGGCGGCGCGGGCTTCGTCCTGCGCGATCCGGTTATCGCCGTAAGATGAGGTTTTCAGGCGCGAGGCCGGCGAAAACTCGTTCCGCCGTGTGCCTTGCGCGACGATCATAGTGATGTCCGACGGCATGGCGGGGCAGGGGGCGCAGATCATCAGGGTCTGCGGAACCGGGTTTTTGAGCGGCCCGAGACCGCGCGGTCCGGGGCCTGCGCTTATGGTCGTGCGGATCGCATAAGCCTGCCCCGGCGCGGCCTGTTCGCCCGCTTGCGCAAACGCCGCCGCCGCATCGATTAAACCTCCGGCTTCCGGTAAGTCCCCGGCAATGCCGGTTCGCCGTGCATGATTCAGCAAACGCGCGATATGCCGCTCTGCCTGAACCGCATACCCTCCGACACACAAAAGCGTATCGAACACGGCATGCCCGATCGTCATGCCCCGGTCGTTCGGCGCCCATGTAAAAGCCGCAGCGTCTTCAGGAGCAAGGCGTGTCGCTCCGTCCCATGCGGAAGTCAAAGTTTGTTGGGTCATAGTATGGTTCCATATTCACATTGTTGATGCGGAAATAAAAAGGCACACCGTTTATACGGCGTGCCTTCCAAATCGAAAAGAAGAAAAACAATTTATGCCAGAGGATCTTCACCGTACTGGTTCGGACCTGTCTCTCCGGGAAGAACCATCAGATCGACGATGTACCAGATAAAACCGATAAACGGGATCAGACTCAAAAGAAGAAACCATCCGGTTCTTCCGCGGTCATGACACCTGCGGATGGAGACGACGATAGCCGGATAAATCACCGCAAGTCCGGCCAGAGCGGCGAGAAGGCCCTGCGTCAGAAACCCGTCAAGAATGTTGACGAGAATAAGAAACCCCCAGGAGGGCACAATCCAGCCCAGAAGGAAATCCTTCCGGCTGACGCGGCCCTGCGCATTGGTATAAAAGTCTTTGTCCCGGATAAAGTCTTCTTTTTTTAGGTTCTCGATCATCTTGTTACCCCTTGTTGATTTTGGTAAAAGCCGTCTCCGATTGGCATAAATTTATACAGACATGCAGATTATACTACATGGTGAACGAGATACAAATAGGTATGTTTGTATGCACGGCTGCGAATCCGGGTTAACGCCCCCCTGATCGATCCGGTTTTTTTGTCATTGCGAACGACCAACGGGAGTGTGGCAATCCGGAAATCTGGCCAGAAAATGCCCCCATGGCTGGCTCAGCGGATGGAGAAAATTAACCCGAATTCTTTGCCGTGTTGCGACTACGCTTTCTGCCGTCGGGAACGATTATTTTGTGATTGAAGACGGTGCTGTCGCCGATATTCAGGATCATTATAGGGGGCTTTGCTAAGGCCCTCTTTTATACAGAAAGCGTCATCCCCGCGCAGGCGGGGATCTTCCGGAGCTTTTGTCAAAAAGATCCCCGCCTTCGCGGGGATGACGGTTGGTTTATAAGATTTTAAAGTTCTCTTATCCATAGGTGGGGTTACGAAAGAAATTCGTTTACAACCATGGATATTTTTTATATT
>JANQFU010000052.1 GCA_028277665.1 Alphaproteobacteria bacterium
CTTGTAGCAAAACAAGTTTTGATTAACAAGCTTTTACCATGCAGGATGACGTTATTCCGCCTGAAGGCGAAGGTTTATTACCTGCCCCATGGAAATAAAATTTGTATCAAATTTTGAGTCAGGCGCGTCTACCAATTCCGCCACAGGGGCCTGTTGCGTGCGTGCGGATCATACAGAAAACGCCCTGAATTGCAAGAAGACAGTTGCATCGTCTTCGACAAAAGGGCATCTTCATCGACATGAAAAAAACGGAACAACATACAGAAATCCGGTCTCTTTCAGAGCTCCTGCTGGACGTCCGGGACAACCTGAAAAGCGAACAGATTTCCATGGCCGATCTCCTTGAAGCGTTTCACGAGCGCGGGTTCGGGTTTTTCCTGTTCCTGTTTGCGCTTCCGGCCGCCCTGCCCCTCCCCGGACTTGGGATCAACATTATCGTCGCGATCCCGCTTTTGCTTTTGAGCGTACAGATGGCCCTTGGACGGCGCACAGTCTGGTTTCCGGAGAAGCTGAAGGCGCGAACGATCGCGCGTAAAGATCTTCATAACATCATTGACGCGGCTCTCCCCTGGCTGAAGCGGCTTGAAATTCTGATTCGCCCGCGCCTTGGATTTATCACGCAAGGCATTGCCTCTAATCTGGTCGGTGCTTTTGCCGTACTTATGGCTCTGGCCGTCTGCGTCCCTTTGCCCCTGACAAACACCGTTCCGAGTTTCGGGATCGCCCTTATGGCTGTCGGCCTCCTTATGCGTGACGGGCTGGCCGTCCTTGCGGGGGCGTCGATCGGCACGTTCTGGATCGCCGCTCTTGCCTTTCTTGGACAAACGGGCTTGAAAGCCCTGATCGGCGTGATAATTTAGCCTGTATCATGATGAACAAAATTTTTTCTTATCTCCTCAAAATCCTCTCATGCCCGGTTGCCGTTCATGCCGGGATTATCGGGATTTCGGTGTTCTCGCTCGCGTTTGCGCTGACTGCGCAATATGCGTTCGGCATGCTGCCCTGCGTGCTGTGCATTTATCAGCGGATCCCCTTTGCCCTGAATATCCTGATCGGGATCGCCGGGATCGTCCTCGCGAAATTCGGGATGCGCACCGCCTCCGGATGGCTTAGCCTTATCGCCTCTTTTTCTTTTCTGGTTGGAGGGTTAACAGGGTTTTATCAGTTCGGAGTTGAACAACACTGGTGGATTTCAGGTGTTGAAGGCTGCACTATTCCGGGCGCGGCGGCGAGCGGCGCCGGAGATTTTTCCGATCTGCGAACCATAATCGAAAGCGCCGCGCTCGTTCCCTGCGACCAGCCGACATGGGATCTTTTCGGGATCACCTTTGCCCTGATTAACGCCCTGTACTCGCTCGGCCTGTTCGCCGTCTCGGCATTGGCCGGGGCGTTAATTGTCAGAACACAAAGATCCCCGCTTTCGCGGGGATGACGGCGGCTCCTTACGCCTCCAGTTCAACATCCCAGTAAAGAAAATCCCCCCAGCTCCTGTGCAGAAAGCTCGGGGGGAATTTGCGGCCGTATTCCTGAAGCTCAAAGACGCTCGGCCTGTCCGGTTCCCTTTGCGGATACATATGACATTCGTGCGGCATGCGGTTCCCTTTGAGAATGTTGCAGGACTGGCAGGCCGTCACGATGTTGTCCCATGTCGTCCGCCCGCCGCGCGAGCGCGGGATGACATGATCGAAGGTCAGATCCTGCGTCCGGAATTTCCGCCCGCAATACTGGCAGCGATAGCCGTCGCGCAGAAAAACGTTAAAGCGCGTGAAGGCCGGGGTCCGGTTGTTCGGGATATATTCCCGGAGAGCCAGAACGCTCGGCAGTTTCATCTCCCATGCGGGAGAGCGAATGACACGCTCATATTCCGAAAGCACAGTCACGGTTTCGCGGAAAACGGCTTTGACCGCCTCCTGCCATGACCATGTTGAGAGGGGAAAATAACTAAGGGGCCTGTAGTCCGCGTTCAGGATCAGGGCCGGACAATGATCCAGCGGGGTCGTCACGTCCATACCAGCACTCCTTCCGTTGCCCGTTGATGCCACGGTGGGGGCCTTTGGCAAACAGCGCGCGACAAGGCCCCGCGTATACGGTGATATTTTATCACAAAATGTTAAGAAAACATTAAATTATCCCCGGTTTGTGCGCAGAGATATCCACAGAAAGCGGGTTATAGCCCCTCTGCAAAAAGGACGTCATTCCCGCGAAAGCGGGAATCTTTTGAAAACAAAAAGTTGGAAGATCCCCGCCTTCGCGGGGATGACGAAAATTGGAGGGAATCCGCAGAAGCGGGTTATTGTTTCAAACATTTCTTCAGGAAGGCTTTTCCGCGCGTGAGGCCGTCTTCATCGATCCCGTGCGCGAGGCCTTCGGAGAGATGCGCCGTTGTCCTGATCCCGGCACGCTCAAGAAAGACACGCGCTTCCCGCCAGGCGTCGGAGGGGATCAGCGAATCCGCATCGCCGTGATATAAAAAGGCCGGCGGTTTCCGGGGCGCCTTTTCCGTGCCGAGATCGTCTTCCCCGAACACCGCGCCGGAGAACGAGAGGACCCCGGCGATCTGCTCCGGCAAACGCGGCGCGACGAACAAGCTCATCATCGCACCTTGCGAAAACCCGCCGAGGACGATCCGGCTGTACGGAACCTTGAATTTTTTGGCTTGCGCCGCGACAAATTCCGTGACGGCCGGGGCCATGCGACGGATACCTTCCTCCATCGAGGCCCGGGTCTCATCCTGCAGGGAAAACCACTGATACCCGTAGGGCGCGATCTCGCAGGGCAGCGGCGCGTCGGGGCAGATAAACGCCGTTTTCGGGCACTCCGGCCCCCATTCCTGGGCAATCCCATACATGTCCCGGCCGTCCGCGCCATAGCCGTGCATCAGGATCACCAGATTTTCAGCTGCAGCGCCGCTCTTTCCGGAGGGAAGATATTCATGAAAGGTGTCGATGTTCACTGCCTGCCTCCGTTCTGCCTTTAAATCGAGTCTGTCATCCTGAGCGAGAGCGAAGGATCTTCTGAAATTTCAAGATCCTTCGGTCGCTTCGCGCCCTCAGGATGACAATATATATATTAATATAACCTGAACTATGAGTAAGAATAAGTTATAAAACCAACAAAACCAACCGTCATCCCGGCGAAAGCCGGGATCCAGTCATAGAGTTGTTTAAACGCGAAGGTCCGGAGTTTCGGAGGAGAACTCCGTTTCTGCGGGACGCCGCGTAAAATAAGAAAAACGTTTTCTCTGGATCCCGG
>JANQFU010000027.1 GCA_028277665.1 Alphaproteobacteria bacterium
GAAGGTCCGGAGTTTCGGAGGAGAACTCCGTTTCTGCGGGCCGCTGCGTAAAATAAGAAAAACGTTTTCTCTGGATCCCGGCTTTCGCCGGGATGACGTTGGTTTATACGATTTTAAAGTCCTCTTATCCATAGCTGAGGTTACAGCGCGCCGCCCTGACATCCGCCAAGATACCCAAGGTTTTCTTCCAGCGTTCCGCCATAAGAGTAATTGACGACCGTTCCACCGCCCGCCATGTTCATCGCGTCGGACCAGCAGCCTGCCTGTTCTCCACCCGCGGCCGGTTCGAAAAGCGCGGCTTCCTCGGGGGTCAGTTCACCGTCTTCGCCCGTACCGCCCGCATTCGGCGCCAGGGCGTTCAGGTTAAACGGCGCGGCACCCGGGATGTTCGGAAGCGCCAGAACCGTTACGCTGTATCCGGTCGTCCCCAGATTCGCGAGATCGATATTCCGGAAAACGTCTTCCTGCGCGATTGTCGTCCCGTCTTCCGAGGGCACATAACCGAAAAAGAAGAGCCCCAGCGTGTTCAGATCGCTCCAGTGGAAGAAGCGGGCTTCCAGGAAGTCAAACTGACCCTGCGTCAGAACGCCCGCCGTTGTCCGCGGCATTATTGTTGTCGCGGGTCCTGTGTAGTATGTCGCATCGAGCGCGTTGTAGATCGCAGGTGTGCCGACATAAGCCGGAGATTCATAGAGCGCGCCGCCCGTCAGGTAGACATATTGCGGCACCGTGATCGTCGCCGGCAGAACCTCGGGCGTATAGCCCGCTGCAAAGTCCGGCATGTTGAAGATCGTGCTGCCGATCGTTCCCGCGAAATCGTCCGCGGGATCGTAATCGATCAGCTGGAGGCTGTACGGATCTGAATCGATCTGGTCGAACCAGAGCCCGATTTCCCCGCCGTAGATCTCGTTCGGTTCCTCAATATAGGCCATATCGACGATCCCGCTCTGGAAGCGCATCGCGACAGGGTTATCCGTCAGGATGTTTCCGGCCAGCATGACGTTTCCGTTATCGGTTCCTTCAATAAAGACCCCGTGCGCCCCGCTGGTCGTGATCAGGTTGTCCTTGACGAAGGTGTTATCGGATTCACTGACCTCGAGGCCGTTGTCGAGACTGTCGTCAATGATGTTATCATAGACGATCAGCGTCGTTGTCGTGCCGGCCGTGTGTTCGGAATCGATCCCGTCATCCCCGGCATTGGCGATCTCGTTCTCACGGATATCGGCGAACCCGACATTCGTAATATGGACGCCGTCCCCTTCGCTTTGAGACAGGTCATCCGGAGCCGGAATGATCATCTGAAGCCCCTCGGCAATGTTCACGCTGCCGATCAGCCATTCCACCCCGTTGCCGACGAACCGGATCCCGTCACCAAGATAGCCGGGATTGCCGTTCTGGATCTCGTTAATGGTATCCTGCAGGACACTGATCACACCGGAAGCAAGGGATGAGAGCATCTGAAGATCGGAGGCGCTCAGAGAGAAGGAAATATCCCACAACGTTTCGTCGATGCCCGTCCATGAGATATCGTTCCCGGAGACCTTCACCGCATCCATATCCTCGGCGAGGACGCCGTGGCCACCCGTCCAGGCGACGCTGTTTCCGGAAATCAGCGCATCGTATCCGCCGCCGGCGTTAACGTTGCTGACTTTGATCCCGGCCGCATCTCCCCATTCAAAGCCGGCCGTCAGAGAGATATCGAGCCCTCCGGCATTCGGGGCGACCAGAAGATCTTCAAACGTGATCTTCTGCGTCCCGGTCACAAGACCTTCGAATCCGATCCCGGCTGCGAAAATGTCGTTGTTTGTAACCTCGGTATACCCGCGTCTTTTAATTTCGATGCCGTCGCCGCCGGTCAGGACGATCTGGTTCCCGTCAATCGTGACGGTATCCTTGCCTTTGCCATGTCCATCCTCGACATGGATCCCGTCATTTCCGGTCAGGGCAATCTGATTGTTCAGGATATCGACATTACGGCCGCCGTTGATCCGGATTCCGTCCCGGCCCGCAAGCATGATCAGGTTGTTCTCAATCGTCGTATCGTTACTGTTCCCGACGTGGATCCCGTCACCCCACGATCCTCCGAACAGACCGGACAGGCCCGTCGCCGTCACGACATTATTGGAAATAAGCGTTTCCCGTCCGTCCCAGACCGAAATGCCGTGGCCGCCCGTACCGAGGACGATATTGTCCGAAACGGTCGTCCAGCCGGATTTCCGGACGAGAATGCCGTCCTCTTCCTGCGCGGCAACGACGTTGTCGTAAACCTCCAGACCGTCAGCTCTTTCTGCGTAGATCCCGTATTGTCCGAGATCGCCGTAGGAGATCAGATCCATCAGGCCCGACAGGCTTAACTCAATGCCGTAGATATCGTTTTCCCCGATTTTCGCGTTATCGCTTCGGGACAACCGGATTCCGGCAAAATCGTATCCGTGAATGATGTTGCCGATGATATCGACCCCTTCGCTGTTCCGGACATCGATCCCGCTTTCGCCGGCCGCCGTCACGATATTGTTCAGGATATCCGCATCAAAGCTGTCCGTGACTTCAATCCCGTTCCCCCAGGAGGTGCCTTCGACAAGGTTATCATTGACATCAACGAATGCGCTGCCGCTGACGTCGATCCCGTCATCCTGAGACCAATAGACTTCGTTGTCGCGAATATCGGCCCGGCGGCTGTTCCGGACATCGATCCCGTCGCCGCCCGCGTACCAGATTTCATTCCTGCGGATATCGGCGTTATCGTTCCAGAAATTGCCTTCCACAACGATTCCGTTCCCGTCTCCGTAAGACAGGCCGGTTTCATAGATATAGTTATCATGGATCCGAACATCGTCGTTATAACGGACGTCGATCCCGTCATCTCCGGAATAGTAGACGTAGTTTCCAATGATTTCCGCATCATCTCCACCATCGACCCGGATCCCGTCCCAGCCGGAAGACCAGACCGTGTTCCCGACGATTTCGACATCATCCGACGGGTTCACGTAGATGCCGTGTTTCCCGGCACCGTCAACCTCGTTATACATGATGTCGGCAAAATCGGAACCGCTGACATAAATCCCGTGCTCGCTGCCGATCTCGGTGACAACGTTATACTCCACGTCCGCGCCGGTGCTGTTGTGGACGCGAATACCGGTATCGAAATCCTCGACCTCGTTGCCGGCGTTCCAGCCGCCGATTTCGACATTCCGGCTGTCTTCGACATAAATGCCGATATTACCCGCATTCAACCCGTGTCCCGCATCAATGTCATTGTCCGTGATCACAAGACCGTCCACATCGTCCGCATAAATCCCGACATCGACATCGTCGATCTTGTTATCGTCGATCAGGGCGTTTTCGGTTCTCTCCGGACCACTGTCGGAGAGATAGATCCCGTAATCGGTATCGCTGATATTGTTGGTGAAGATCTCGTTGTCTTCCACTTCGACATTGTCCGTGTTGTAGAGATAGACCCCGAAGGTGTAGGCGTCGCTGATATCGTTCCGTTTGACATCGACATCGGCGCTGTTCACGACCGAGATCCCCGTATAGGTATCATCCACATCGTTATATTCGATATCCGCGCTGTCGGAGCGAACAACCATGATACCGGTCCGGAAATCCTGAACCTCGTTGCCGGCGTTCCAGCCGCCGATCCGGGCGTCATAGCTGTCCTCGACATAGATCCCGATCTCTCCGTTCCACGGGTTCCAGCCGGCGTCAATATCGTTGTCCTCAATATTGAGGTCTGAAACGTTATCGGCCCAGATCCCGTAATCCACGTCCGTGATCTCGTTGTTGTCGATCTCGGCACCGGCAGTGCCGATGACTTTGATCCCGGTGTCGAAATGATCGATCGTGTTGTCTTCGATTTCGATATTGCTGCCGCCCGACACATCGATCCCGGTCACGGAATTGCCGGTAATATCGTTGTCGATTAACTGGACGTTCGTGCTGTTCGAGACCGCGATCCCCGTATCCACGCCGGTTATGGTGTTGTCTTCCACGAGGGCAACAACCGTGTTTGTCGCATCTTCAATGGAGATGCCGACAGACGGATCCGTAATCTCGTTCAGCTGCATGTTGAATTCATGGCTGCCGCCGAACAGACGGATCCCGTAATCGGCGACCTGCGTGATCGTGTTATTGTGCACGCTTGCGCCGTCTGAGTCCTCAAGGACGATCCCGCTCGCGAAATGCGAGACCGTGTTCCCGTCGGCCGGATTCATGCCGCCGATCGTCCCGTTATCGCTGCCCTCGAACAGGATTCCCGTTCCGGCGTCCGTTCCCTGAACATCGTTCGTTTTCACAACGGCCAGAGCGCTGTCTTCCACGAAAATCCCGTTTGCGCCGACGCTGACGATATCATTGCCCGTGATCCGGACGCCGTCCGTATCCGAGGCGTGAATCCCGTCTCCCGCGATATTGCCTGCGGTCCCGGCCGTCACGCCCGCATCGGTATAGCCGACATCGTTCCCGTCAATGACGATCCCTGTGCCTGAGATCGCATAAATGCCGTCCATTGACTGATTATAGACAATGTTGCCTTCAATCGTTGTGTTGTTGCTTTGTTTGGTCAGGACCCCCCGCCGTCCACCGGAGACCGTGTTTCCTTTGATCAGCGTGTCTTTTCCGCCAAACTGGACTGTAATCCCCGATTCACTCGTGCCCGTCACCGTGTTTCCGGTCACGTTCGTTCCTGTGCTGTCCTGAACATAGATCCCGTCCCAGCCGCTGTTGAGAATCACGTTATTCCGAACCTTGACGTTTTCCGAAACATCCCGGACCGAGATGCCGCCCGTCCGGTTTGCGTTTCCGGAATTTTCAACCGCGTTGCCGGAAACCGTCATGTTTTTCGATCCGGACGCGAGGACCCCGTTCATTTTGGCGTTGATAACGCTGTTTCCTGTGACGTTCACGCCTTCGGATCCGGTGACGGAAATCCCGTCGCCCTTGATCACCAGTCCGCCTGCAACCGGCGTTACACCGGCATCGCTATAGCCGATATAGTTCCCGGAGATGGTGCCGCGCGACACATTTTCAACCGCGATTCCGTCATCACCGGTTTTTTCGATGATGTTTCCGGAAATCCCGAGTGTCCCCAGTCCGCCGAGTGTCGTATCGACGACGGAGATTCCGTCGCCGGCTGCGGCATTCAGGACATGGTTGTTTTTAATAATGACTTTTGATGTTCCGCCGGAGAATTCTCCCGCAACATTGATGCCGGTTCCGCCCGCCGTAACATCGACATTTGTGATGTTCACGGTTCCGGAAACGTCGCCGACGTCAATCCCGTTGCCGCTCACACCCGTCACGGAGCCGCCGGTCACCTTAAGCGTCCCGCTGACGCCGAATGTTCCGCCGTCTCTCCCGATCCCGTTCATGCCGCCGGTCACCGTGCTGTTCGTGACGTCCAGATCGCCGGACACATTTCCGAGAACATTAATGCCCTGTCCGTCTGTCGCGTGTTGGCCGGTCACAGCCGCATTTTTGATTGTCACCGCGCCTGAAACACCGTTCACTTCAAAGCCGCTTCCGGCCCCGGTCAGGGTTCCGCCGGAGACAAGGAGCGTTCCTTTCACGTTACCCTGAACGTCAACGGCTTCATCGCCGGCTTCGACATCAAGATTTTTCAACGTCACGGATGCGCCGCTTCCGATATTCCCGGTCCGGATCCCGTCCCCGCTTGAGTCGACGGATCCGCCGGTCACGTTCAGGGTCGCCGTGCCGATGGCGCCGGTTTTCACGCCGTGAACCAGTTTGTCTCCGTTGCTGCCGAACGTGTTATCCTCCAGATCCAGAACATACCCGCCGTCAAGCGTTCCGGCTTCGACACCGACCATGGCCGAGCCCTCGAAGATATTGTTGTCGATTATGCCCGTCCCGGCGCTGTTGCCCGAAACATAAATGCCCGCATCGGTGAATCTTTTGAACGTGTTGCCGTCCACGACGAGACCGACCGCGCCCGGACCGGCCGCATGGATCCCGTAAGCCGCCGTGCCGAGTCCGTCAAAAATAAACGGATCGATCGTCACGTCCGACGCCGTCACGGTAATGATGTTTCCGGCCGCGGCCTGAAGGGTCGCACCGGCCTGACCGACCAGAGTCATCGACTTGTCGATCGTGATGTTTTCGGTATAGACCCCGGCACCGACATTCAGCGTGCTGTCACCCGTGCCGGTATTGTTGATCGCGTCCACGGCGTTCTGGATCGACCCGCCGACATTCTGGTGCAGCGTGATGTCTCCGTCTCCCGACGTCGTGACGCTATCGTCATCGACGCTTGAGAACGCGCCGGTCTGATACAGGTCGATATCGCCGCCTTTGGCGTCAAACGATCCGCCGCTTTGCAGCGCGAGAGCTCCCGCGACTCCGACATCGATATCGCCGCCTTCCGTCGTGACGGCACCGCTCACGTTCAGGCCGCCTGCGCCGTCCACGAGGCCGAAGCCGCCCTCGTCATTTCCGGCATTGCCCGTTGAGAATGCATCAAGCGCACCGAAATCGTTGTTTATGCTCGTCAGTTTCGTCTCGCCGTAGGACGATCCGGTCAGCGTCTCCGCTTCCATCGTGCCGTTGCCGTTCTGGCGGATGTCTCCGGCTGTCGCCGTCAGGTCGAGCGTTCCGGCTTTGACGGTGCTGCCGCCGGAGAAGGCCAGTTCCGTCCCGGACAGTGTCACGTTCCCGGCCGAACCGGTTGCATCTACCGTGCCGGAGATACTGACGCCGCTGCCTGCGTTCGTCAGCGTGATGCCGCCGCCTTGTGAGGTCACGGATCCCGCGCCCGTCACATTCAGTTTTTCACTCGCCGCCGTCCCGGACGTCGAAATATCGATATCGCCGCCGGTCGAGCCGACAGAGCCCGTGATCCGCAGACCGCCTTCGCTGTCCACGACCGTCAGGCCGATGGAATCGTCATACCAGTCCGCCGTCCCGACCTGCAGATCGCCGAGCGTCCCGATTTTGTTCGCCGTCCCGGCAAAGGTCGCGTATTTCAGAAGCGACCCGGACAGAGTCCCGACCTCGATCACGCTGCCCGCGTTCTGGGAGACCTGATGCCCGGTCACGGTCAGCGAACGGCCCTTGACCGTGCTGCCGTTCCAGAGTTGCGTCGCCGCATCGTTTTCAAACGTGATCGCGCCCGTCGTTCCGGCATCGATCAGACCGCCGTTGGCAACGATGATATTTCCCTTGTTGTTGCCAAGCGTGACCGCACCGCCGTTCGTGACGACCGATCCGCCGATTTTCGTCTGCTGATCCCAGCTTGCGCCTTCGCTATAGATATCGACCGCGCCGCCCAGGGTTGAGACCGTCCCGGAGACGACGACGCCTCCGTTGTCCTCGAGCGTAAAGCCGCCGTTATTCGCCGCAACGCCGCCCGTGCCGTCATTGCCGGTCGTGAAGTCCTGAACCTCGCCGACGATGTTCGCCGTACCCTTGAACTGCGCCTTGCGGGTCGCGGATCCGGTCAGGGACGCCGTTTCGATCGTGCTGTTGACGTGCTGCGTGATAGAGCCGTCCGTCGCGACAATCGACAGCGCGCCGGTGTAAGGCGCTGTGCCGTCTTCCGTTTTGACGACGCTGCCGTTTTTCAGATTGACCGATGTTCCTTCCAGAGCAATGCTGGAATCGGAGCCCGTCGCGTCCACCGTGCCGTAGATATCAACCGCGCCGTCCGTGTTCTCAAGATCGATCGCGCCGCCGGTTGAGGCGACCGTCACACCGGAATCAAGACGCAGGCTGCCGCCGTTTGTCGTGATCCCGATATCGTCGTTCGTCGTCGTGACATCGCCCGTGATCCGCAGGCCGCTTCCGTCCACGTCGTTCAATGTGAAGGTTCCGCTTGATGCGAACCCGTCCAGTTTGACGATTTCGTTCTGTCCGTCGAGCGTCACGCTGCCCCCGGCCGAACCGGTCAGCATGTTCGCAATAATCGCGTTCGTTGCGCTAAATTGTTTGACGGCGCTGTCCGCGTCAATCGTGACCGTGCGGCCCTCAATGACGCCGTTCCCCCACATCTGGAGCGTGTGCGTGTCGATCGTAACGTTTTTGTTGCCCGTGTTTCCGGCTTTGACCGTGCCCTGAATGATTGTACGGTTCAGGTCGCTCGAGATCGTAATGTCTCCCGTCCCGGTTTCCACGCTTGCGCTTGCGCCGACATGCACGCCGTTATTGTTGCTCCATGTCGCACCGCCCGTCCGGTTGTTCGCAAGCGTGATATCCCCGCGCTCGGAGCGCACAAGCGCGTTCACCATCAGCTTGTTCGGATCGGCGCCCGAGCCGACGGACATATCCACATTGCTCGCAGTCAGCAGGATATCGCCTTTATCCGTCGTGATATCGGCATTGACGATCAGCGCGGCGCCGGCATGCAGGCTCACAGCCCCTTTCGTGCCGTTCCCGCCCGCGTAAGAAGACGCGATATTCGCATTGACCGCCATATCGTTATCGGCGAACAGGATCAAAGAGCCCTTGCCCGACCATACGATCGCGGAAGAGACCGTCAGGTCCCCTGCGTCCGTTCCCGGATGGCTCGTCGTCACGAATGCATCGCCGCCCGCGTCGAGCTGCCCGACGAGCAACCCCGCCATGACCGCATCGACATCGACATTTACCGGGTCGATCAGCCAGAAATCGGTCAGGATGCTTGCGGTTTCGGCGAACGCCAGCGTCGCCGCCGAGGTTTCGACATATCCGGTTTCGCCGCCGCGGGCCGTGACGGCGCCTTCATATTCGCCTTCTTCCTTCGCGTAGATCCGGACGGTTCCGCCCGTTTCCGCCCCGTCGGCATTGATATTCGATCCCGCGGCAAGCGTGATGTTCTGTCCGTCAACGCCGATCTCGCCGCCTGCGCCCGCGCCGGAAGCGTCGATGTTGCCGGAGACGCTGACCGTCCCCTGCCCGCCGCCGGAGAGAACGATTTTCCCGCCGTCCTGCGTTGCCGAGGAGGCGTTAATGATCCCGCTCATATTGATGACGTTATCGACAGCCGTTTTCGCCGCCTGCGCCGTCATCAGGACGGTGCCGCCTTCGGCGTTGATCGTGCCCGCGTTCTCAAGAAGGGCTTCTTCCGCCTTGTCGTCCACCGCGATTTCAATGAGCTGGTCTCCGTAGAGATCCAGCGTGACTTTCGCCCCGGCCGCGAACGCGACCTTGCCGAGTTTTGCGTTGATCACGCCGTAATTCCGGACGGTCGGCGCAACAAAAGCCGCAAGCCCCGCGTCGGCGACATTGATCGTCGCGTAGTTCACGATTTCCCCGTTGCCGAAGTTATCGAAGTTAAAGACCGTGTCGCCGTTCATGACGGCGGAGGTGCTGATCTCACCTGTGGAGGCAATAATCCCGCCGACATCGATTCGGGCGCCCGCACCGAAAAAGACACCGTTGCGATCGAGGATCATCAGTTTCCCGTTTGCTTTCAGCGTCCCGAGAATCTGCGTCGGGTCGCCGGCGCCTGTCACCCGGTTCACGGCAAGCGACTCGGAGCCCGGCTGGAAAAACTCCGTTTTGGCTTTCGCGCCGATGTCAAAACGCGTCCAGTCGATGACCACGCGGTCCGAATGCTGATCGACGTTGAGGACGCCCGTTTGCGGGCGGCTGAAATCCGCGGAGCCGCCGGCGACCTGCTCCCCGTAGGGCGTCGCGTAATCGTCCAGCGCCTGCGCCGGTCCCGCACCGAGCGCGACAGTCAGCGCGCCGGAGACAAGGGCCGATGTGGCCATCAGAGCCCGGCGCGCGGCTCTGGTTTTGTGATGACGGTTCCGGGTATTTGATACGGTGAACATAGTTTCCTCCTCGTCGCAGACGATTTTAAAATATAACTTTATTATTAAACCAACCGGTCTTTCTAACTCTTGCCCTGAATACGATCGGGCGCCTTCAATTATGGGCTTTTTCAGGCACCGGTCTCATTTTCCCTTGCTCTTCAAGCTGTTGCAGACGAATCCGCTCCGCCGCTTTTGTCTCGCTCAGGGATCTTTTCAGCTTTTTGCTATTAGCCCTTGTTATGATACTGTTTTAGGGAAATGGCAAGCTTTTTTCCGGATGAAAACGGTTCTCTTAATTATTATTTTGTAAAATCAGAAATTTGCCGGCGAGCAAGGCACAATCAAAAATATGAAAAACAAAAAATTTTACGGTCGCCAGGAGAGGAAATCTGCAATTAATTGCAATCCTGCCTGTTGGCTTTTTTCCGGGTGGAACTGAAGCCCGCAGATATTTTCATATGCGACCGCCGCCACAACCGGCCCACCGTATTCCGTGACGGCCGCCACAGTACCGATGTCATGCGGGCGGTAGTGATAGGAGTGGACGAAATAGAAATGCGCCCCGGATTCGTTATGGCGGAATACGGGGTGCCGGTTATCCTGCGGCCCGGCATCCGAGAGATGATACATGATCCCGTTCCACCCCATATGCGGGATTTTCAAGGGCGCATTATTTTTTCCGTCATTGGCGGGGTCGAGCTTTACCACTTCGCCCGGAATCCAGTTCAGCCCGGGGAAAATCCCGTTTTCAAGACCGCGGGTCGCCAGAAGCTGCATACCGACACAGATTCCAAGAAACGGGACGCCGCGGCGGCGGACAGCATTTTCCATGGCCTCAATCATGCCCGGACAAGCTTTCAAAGCGGTGATACAATCCCCGAAGGCTCCCTGACCGGGAAGAACTATTTTTTCTGCGGACTCAACATCTTCCGGTCTCGACGTGATCAAGACGTCCAGATCCAGATTTTCCTGTGAAATCACTTTCTCGAAGGCTTTTGCAGCCGAGCGCAAATTTCCCGATCCGTAGTCGATGATGGCGATATGTCCTGTCAAATTCTGCCTCCGGCTAACCCAATTCAATGATTTATAGTGATTTCCGATTAGAATAAGACATATTCTTATCGGAAATTGTACCGAGCGAACGCGAGGCGTCCGCAAGGACGAAAGCATGCCCGGCATTTGAGGGCTCGCATTTAAAATGTCCTATTTTAAATGCGATAACTATATAGCACTCTCAAAGTGCTCCTTTGGTGGAAGGGATGCTTCCTTGTGCTCTCGGATCCAGGGCGACGGCCATTCGCAGGGCCCGCGCAAAAGCCTTGAAAAGGCTCTCGATCTTATGATGGTTGTTTTCCCCGTATAAAGTCTCGCAATGGATCGTCAAGCCCGCACTATTCGCCAGGGCATGAAAGAATTCCCGAAACAGCTCCGTATCCATTTCGCCAAGACGTTCCTGCGTGAACGCGACTGTGAAATGACAGGACGGACGCCCCGACAAATCAATGACGGCCCGCGACAAAGATTCATCAAGCGGCACGCACGCATTGCCAAAACGGTTGATCCCGGTCTTGTCGCCAATGGCGTCCTTCAATGCCTGCCCGAGAACCAGCCCCGTATCTTCAACCGTATGGTGTCCGTCAATATGAAGATCGCCGGCAACCTTGATGTCGAGGTCGATCAACCCGTGCCGCGAGAGCTGTGCGAGCATGTGATCGAAAAAACCGATCCCGGTTGCAATCTCATGTTTTCCGGCGCCGTCAAGGTCGATGCGGACCGTGATCTCGGTCTCTGCCGTCTTGCGGGCGGCACTGCCAGTTCTTTTTTCGCTCATCGGTTTATTCTCTGTCTTGGTTGTTATGTCCGAATACGCTACTCTGAATTCAAAAAATTTGCAAAGTGATGCGCATGATTTTACGAGTCTTTCTTGTCCTGGGGGTAGTTTTCGGTCTTTGCGGCTGTTCGCTGATGCCGGTTGAGCCGGTACCGGACCGGACGCCCTTGCCGATCCCGGAAGACGCGCGCCCGTCACCCATTACATTTTCACGCCTGAAAATCGAGATCCCGCGCGGCACGGAAACCGCAGCCCTCAGCCCCAGAGATTTCGGCCTGCGCTGCCGCGGACCGTATGGAAAGATTTCCCGCCGGGAGATTCTCAAACAAATTGACAATGCCGAGCTCTACGATTCTTTTCACAAAGCCCTTGAGGCGCAGGGCTACGACCTGACCGGAAATCCCGCACTACTCTTCGATCTCGATGATGATTATGCCCGGACGCGCTACAAGATCGGCGCAAGCCTGATCGACTTCAAGATGGATTTGTGTTTGCGGACATCCCTGTTGTTTAACGTTAATCAAGGCTTCCTTGGGGAGGCCAGCGTCAAAATCCGATGGAGCGTGTACGACGCCCTGCGCCGGTATACCGTCATGGATCTCGAAACGGAGGGCTATGCCCGCCAACGGCTCCCGAATGTTGAAGGAGCCGGTCTTTTGCTCGATATGGCGTTCGAGGCCGCATCGCATAATCTTGGCGCGGATCCGGAGTTTCATGCGCTCGTCGTCGAAGGCAAAAGGCCGGTGAAATCCCTGATCGATCTTCCCTATTCCGATCCGGATCTTGAGGACGGGCCGATGATCCTGCCCTCGCGTCCTCTTTACGAAGGGGATATCCACCCGCGTCTCGATCAGGTCCGGAAAATCGCCGTCATGATTGAAACCGGGTACGGGCACGGCTCCGGATTTTTCATTTCTCCGGATTATATTCTCACGAACGCCCATGTCGCCGGGTTCGCCGATCAGGTCCGGGTTCTGACCGCCGGCCGGAAACGGAAAGTCATCGCCCGGGTCGTCCGGCGGCACCGTCTGCGCGACGTCGCCTTGATCCGCCTTGAAGAGCCCTTGAAAACGCCGCCGGAGATTGCCCGCCTGCGCCCCGAAATCCCGAATGTCGGCGATGACGTTTATGTGGTCGGCGCGCCGCTCTGGTCCAAGGATATGCAGGATACCGTCACCAAAGGCATTGTGAGCGCCTACCGCCCGGCATCCCGCCGGGATCCGCTTTCCTATATTCAGGCCGACGCAGATACGCATCCCGGAAATAGCGGCGGGCCGATGATGGACGGAGCCGGGAACGTTATCGGGATCGCCGTGGCCGGCATGACGGACGGGACTGGCAAAAGCGCATCCGGGCTGAATTTGTTCATCCCGATCAGCGAAGCCCTCAGCGTCATGGATATCGAGCTGGAGTGAGAGGAAGGGGGAATCAGGGATATCAGGCCCGGCCTTTGTCCTTATCTTTATACTCCCGGTGCGCGAGATAGAGGCCGCTGCCGATGATGATCGTCGCGCCGAGGACCGTCCAGCCGTCCATGACATCCCCGAAAATCAGATAGCCGAGGACGACGGCCCAGATCAGATTGAAATAATTGAATTTCATAATGGTGACGGCATGGGTCAGGATAAAGGCCCGCGCAACAAAGAGCGCGCCGATGCTTTCCATCATTCCTGAGACGGCAAGGATCGTCATATTCCCGGAGTTCGGCTGATTCCACGGAAGAAAGAGGCTGTATGCGCCGAACAGAAGACAAATGAATAATGTCGGATAAAAACTGAACGCCAGAAGCGGCTCTCCTTCTCCGATTTTACGGCTCAGGACATTCGAGATCCCGAACGTCGTCGCGCCGATCAGGACGGCCAGCGCGCCAATGTTCAGAGGCACAAGTCCGGGACGGAGGACGATCAAAACGCCGATGAAACCGCAACAGACGCACAAAATCCGGTGCAGACCGATTTTCTCACCCAGAATGAGAACGGAAAGCACGGCGACAATAAATGGTGAGCAAAAGAAGATCGTATAGGCATCCGCCAGTGCCAGATGCTGAAACGCGAAAATGACCGAGAAATACGTGACGGCCAAGGCCAGACTCCGGATAGCTTGCAGCTTCGGGAAACGGGTTTTCAAAGACATTTTTCCGAAAACCGCCGTGCCGATGAGAATGACCAGTCCGAATGCCTGCGTCCAGAAGCCGACTTCCGTCGGCGTGTGATACTGGCCCGTATATTTCATGCAGGCGTCCGAGACCGCATACAGGCTGAACCCGCTGATCGCGCAGAGGATCCCGGTCATGTTTTTTGGAAGGGCGGCGGCCATAAGCGTCAGCTTTCGTCGTCTTCGATGCGACGGGGGGCGGAGGGGTCGATCTCCCGGCGGTCGTCCATCAGCGCGCGCGCATTCAGCCCCGTTTCCCGGCCGAGCATATAATAGATGGACCAGTCATCGAGATCCTTATCGTAGCCGTGCATCATGACATGGTGCGCCATCGCCGCATCCATCGTGATAATGGATTTGTCCGGTTGATTCCGGTGGCGCATATGCTCGTCCGTCAGACGAATGATCAATTCAAGCTGGCGGTCGGAGATGCCCGTACGGTGATATTTCATATAATTTGGACGAAGCGTATCGAGGATGATCAATGTTTCTTTCTGGTCCGGAACCTTCAAGAACACTTTCTGGAAGCGCCGGTCAAGCGCCGCATCTTCACGAACGTACCAGCGGTATTCATCAAGAGTCGTTGCGCCGATAATGTGAAGCGATCCGGTGGTCAGATAAGGCTTCATGACTTCCGCCAACCCCGCATAAGCGCTTCCCTTTACACCGGACATGATGGTATGCATTTCGTCGATGAACAGAATGACTTTCGGGTAATCCGGATTGTCATCGCGTTCGGCGACGCCTCGGCAAAGCGGCACGAACCGTCCCTGAAATTCCGCGCTTGAATCCGTCCCGGCCGCCATAGACGGCAGATCGATTTCCATCAGACGGGCGTTTTTAAGATAATCGGGGACCTTGCCCTCTGCAATTTTTTGCGCAAGCCCGACGACCAGCGCTGTTTTTCCGACCCCGGCCGGCGCAAGAAGAACGACGTTTTTCCGTGTTTTCTGGAGCAGAATCAAAATCGATTCTTCGATTTCCTTGTCCCGCCCCGAAATCGGATCGAATTTTCCGGCCTTTGCGAGGGCCGTATAATCCCGGCAATAGCTATGAAACAGTTCTTCAAGCTCAATATCGGTCAGGACGTATTTTCTGCTCATCGGGGATCTTCTCCTGTGACAATCTCTTCATCCGAATATCCCTGAGCATACAGCAAGGCACGTAAATCTCCAGACCTGATCTGTGAGCGAACCGCCTTTTCCAAAGGCGGGTGCGGGTGACAGGCAACGCCAAGCCCGCCTTTCGCCTGCGCGGCCTCGATCATCGGCAGATCGTTCGCCCCGTCGCCCACGCACAGCGCATCCGACAGCCGCCCGCCAAACGCCGCCAGGTGCGCAAGCAGATATTTATATTTGCTGTCCCGCCCGAGGATCGGGGGAACGACTTCTCCGGTCAATTTTCCGTCCGCGCCAATTTCAAACACGTTGGCATGGTGATGATGAAAACCGAGCGCCGCCGCAACCCGTTCCGAGAAAAAAGAAAAACCGCCCGTCACAAGAACGCAGGTCGCGCCATGCGCATGCATCGTCGCGACCAGTTCCCGCGCGCCCGGTGAAAAAGAAAACGCCGTCCATGTCTTTTCAAGAGCCGCCGCCGGAAGCCCCGCCAGCATCCGGACGCGCGCGCGCAGGGCCTCTTCAAAATCCAGATCGCCCGCCATGGCCCGCACGGTGATTGCGGCGATTTCATCCTTGATCCCGGCCTGATCCGCGAGTTCGTCGAGAGTTTCGTCCGTGACAATCGTACTGTCCATATCGGCGACCAGAAGTTTTTTCCGGCGCGGCGCGGCGGCGGATGAAAACAGCACGTCGATCCCCTCCGGATCGAGAAATTCGTGAAGTCTGCGTATCGCCTCGATTTCGGGAAGCCCGTCAAGCGGCAGTTCCGCCGCGCGGTGTTTCGAGAGCCAGTGCGGCGCGCCGGAAACGGGAAGCCTCCCTTCCAGCTCGGCCAGATGTCCGGCGCTCAGGTTTCCGGCAACGGCGGCGACACATGTGCAAATGAAATTCATCTGGAAATCAGAACACGAGGCAATGGCCGTTGCCAAGGAAAATCATACATCCTTCCCCTGACAGGGGCGCATCCGCGTCCTGGGCGCTGCCGGACTCATACGCGGACCGGATATCTTCCTCATTCCCGTCTTCCCGGCCGGATCCGGAACGTGTTTTGAATCCCTGTTCCGTCCGTTCGGCAGATCGAGACGAGGGAGCGACAGAAGAGTGGACGCCATTATATTTTACGATCCCGGAACTCTCGGGGAAGAATTTCTCCAGTGTTCCGGTGACATATTCAATCGCATAACCTGCGTCACTTGCAGCGCCGGAAATCAGGATGTCGTAGAGTAATTTTCCTCTCTGACTTCCGCGCCACACGCGCGGCGCTGTCGACAGAGCCCAGGAGTCCGCATCCTCAGCGCGGACGCCCGAAACGGCATAGGTCAGCGCCGACAAAGCCTCTCCCGCGATCCAGACCCGGTCGTCAGCAGTGAGCGTCAAAGTCGGTTGGTAGCTATACACAAAATGATCGCCGGTTCCGTCAATGCTTTCCAGCGGGTCGTCGGTATATGTCCGGTTATACAAGCTGGTTGCTTCCAGCCCGCCCCGGGCGACATCGTCCGGATGATCCGCATAAATCAGATACCGGCCCGTTCCGGCATTGATTGCGCTCGCTCCAGCGTTGTTCGTGAATGTGCCTCCAGTGATCAATGCGAGCGTCCCTCCGCCGCCCGTCAGTGTCCCGTCCAGACCGATATACCCGCCATAGATCTCCACGTCGTAACCCGCCCCGGACAGGTCCCAGCCGTCGATATCCACCGCGCCCGTCCCGGCCGCCGCATCGCCGATCACGAGTTTCGTACCGGGCGAGAAATACCCCAGATGCGTATCGCTCAGATCCAGCGTCCCGGACCCGCCCGAAACGCCGATACTCGCATCCGCCGAATAGGGTTTCAGGATAATGTCGCCCAGCGTCTCAACGTTCAGGCCGGTATTATCCAGTCGGATCTTATCAGAAACAAAGGTGATATCCCCGGTCATCGTCGAACTGCCGATCGCCGACGTATTCCCATCATAGCAGCAAAAATGAACAACCCTCGAATGATATTCGAGGGTTTCGGTTCGCGGGCTGAAGCCACGCGCGTGCCGGCTAAAGCCGGTCTTCCTCGTCCCAGATTTTT
>JANQFU010000083.1 GCA_028277665.1 Alphaproteobacteria bacterium
ACGCTTTTTCTGGATTGCTTCCCCCGCCTTCGCGGGGGCAGGCTTCCTCGCAATGACGGAAAAGAAGACCTTTCACGAAATTGAGGGGTGGCAAGCATAATAATAGACTTTTTTCGCAACTGAGATATTTTGTGACAAGGTGGCATGAAAACAACAACGAACAGCGCAGTGTATAAGAGATACATGAGCATGTGAGAAGGCGTTTTCATGCCGGTTTGGTGCAAAATAGCCAGTTAGGGTCTAATGAAGACCGCTCCGCAACATCATATCCTGATCACCGGCGCTTCAAGCGGCTTGGGCCGCGCTCTTGCCATCGAATATGCCGCTCCGCATATTCGTCTCTCCTTGAGCGGACGCAACATGGACCGTCTGGAAGAAACCGCGAGAGAATGCCAGAAAAAAGGGGCTGTTGTTGAATATCGGCAAATTGATGTGGCAAACCGGGATGACATGCGAACCTGGATTAACGCGCGCTGGAAAGACTTCCCGATCGATCTTTGCATCGCAAACGCAGGAATCTCCGGCGGAACAGGGAAAAATCAGGATATCTTCGAGCCCCCGGATCAACGAAACCGAATTTTTTCGGCTAACTGGGAAGGCGTTTTGAATACGGTCGATCCGCTTCTCGCGCCCATGGCCGCGCGCGGAAAAGGTCAGATCGCTCTGATGAGCTCTCTGGCCGGATTCCGCGGATGGCCCGGATCGCCGTCCTATAGCGCATCAAAAGCCCTTGTCCGGATATATGGAGAAGCTATGCGCAGCGCTCTGGAAGACCGGGGAATTTCAGTCAATGTGATCTGCCCGGGCTTTATCAGAACACCGATGACGGATGTCAATTCTTTTAAAATGCCGTTTTTGATGTCTGCGGAAAAAGCTGCAAAAATCATGAGGAAAGGCCTCGCAAAGAACAAAGGCCGAATCGCGTTTCCGTGGCCGACAGCCTTCATTGCCTGGCTGACAGGCGCTCTTCCGGACGCTTTCGTTCATAAACTCCTGAAATCCGCCCCGGCCAAACCGGCTCTCCCGGAATAGAATCTTTTGCAAAAAACGCAAAAAGACAACTATAAGTTATTTTTACTTTGAGCTATCGCGTCAAAATTCTCTTTCTTTTTTTTAATGCGAATCTCCTGCGGGAACGGCAAAAAGATATCAGAACTTTACAAAAAGCCTTTTTATCAACTGACAAGAATACGAAAAATGATTCGCATCAATATTCTTTCTTTCGGTGTTCCTGAAAAATATAACCTTTTTTTATTCGACTTTTTTCTATTTTGAGTTAGTATTCCAAAATTCCGACGCAGAAAACCAAAAAACGGACCGGACTGATGGATATTGACCAGATTGAAAGCAATGTCGCATTGGCGTCAAATCTTCTGAAAGCGCTGTCCAATGAACGGCGGCTTCTGATCATGTGCGCACTCTACAAGGGCGAAAAAAACGTTGGCGAGTTGGAAGAGATTGTCGGTTTGAGCCAGTCTGCGCTTTCACAACATCTGGCCCGGCTGCGCAAGGACGGACTCGTGACAACGCGCCGCGATGCACAAACAATTTATTACTCGCTTGCAGGGCATGCCACCAGGGCCATCTTATACTCGCTCTATGAAATTTACGGAAGCGAGGCGTGTTAACACGTCTTCGCAGGTCAGATTTTTCAGATCCGGGACCTGAAGCGTATGAACGGCCGCACCGAGCGGTGCGTGGCGGTGCGGCTTTGAATTTCCGGAAAACAAGACAAGGGACGGGCATCCCGCCGGTCCGATCAAATGCATCGGCCCCGTATCGTTTCCGACCGCAATCGCGGCTTTTCGCGCGAGCGGCGGCAGATCATAAAGCGTCGTCCGGCCAGTCAGATCCCGCGCCTGCGGACAGGCCGCAGCAATCTCCGATGTTGCGTTCCGGTCCGCCTCCGTTCCGATGAGCACGGGCGTTATGTCTTGTCCGGCCAGATGCGCCGCGAGCGTGGCGAAAGATGCGGCGGGCCACCTTTTTTCGGGATGAGACGGCGCGCAACCGGAAACAAGAAGCGCGAAGCGCTCCGGCAGATCAAACCGGGCGGTCTCGTCGGCGATCCAGTCCATGGGATCGATCCCGATCTCCCGGATTCCTGCCAAAGCGAGGGTCTGAACGTGCCCGTCGAAGGCTTTGCCCGCCGTTCGCTGCGGCGATGTATTCCGGTGCGAGGCGCCGGGTGCTGCGCCGACCCATTCCGGCCGTCCGACCTTTGAGAACAGGCGCAGGTAAAATGCCGTCCGGTCGTTGTTCTGGAGGTCGTACACTCGTGAGAACCGGCCGGCGCGAAGCTGCCGCGCCAGTTTTATCCATCCGCCGGTCTGAAACCATTTCGGACGGCGGTCTGTCAGAATCTCGTCGAAATATCCGCTGCGCCGCGCAAATTCGACAAACGGCGCGGTCGTCAAAAGCGTGATCCGGGTCTGCGATTGCGGATGGAAACGGCGGATTGCCGCCATCGGCCCCAGCGCCTGTACGAAATCGCCGAGCGCGCCGAGCTTGATCACCAGAATATGTTCATGCGACTCAGGAAACATCCGGTTTTTCTGTCTGAAAAAGTTCAGCGTAGACGTCGAGCGTGTGGGCGACCATTTTCTCGCGCGTGAAGTTCTCGGCGACATGCGCCATACCGCGTGTCGCCAGAAGAGCGCGTTGTTGCGGGGACAGGGCCAGAACCTCCGTGATCGATTTTGCCAGCGCATCGGAATCGCCCGGCGGAATCAGCCATCCGGTCTCGCCGCGGCGGATCGTCTCCCGCGCGCCGCCGTGATCCGTTGCAACGACCGGGCGGCCCATGGCCTGAGCTTCGATCGGAACGCGCCCGAAACCTTCCGGATCCGTGGAGGCCGAGACGACGCAAGCCGAGAGCATATAGGCCGCAGGCATGTCGTCGCAATGGTCGATCAGGCGAACCTGACCGCCAAGTCCTCTGTCCCGAATAGTTTTTTCAAGTTCGCGACGGTATTCCGTCCGGCCCTGATCGTCACCGACCATGACGCAGAATATGTCCCGGCGGTACAGTTTATGGATCGCGTCGATGAGAATGTGGTGGCCTTTCCAGCGTGTCAGACGTCCGGGCAGGAGAATAATGTTCGCGCCGTCCGGCAGACGCCAGTCTTTGTGAAGCTGGATCAGACGCTCCGGGCTGACGGCCGTCGGATGAAAGCGCTCGATAGCAAGCCCCCGGGGAATGAGACGGATGACATCGTCGCCTAACCCGTATTCCCGGCGCAGATAGGCGGCGACATATTCCGAAATTGCGATGACCCGCTCCCCGCGCGCGATTCCTGAATTGTAGAACCGCTTGAGTTTCCCCCCGATATTATAAGGCGCGTGGCAGGTCGTCATGTAATGCGCTTTCGTACCCTCGCAGGCTTTCAATGCGCTCCAGGCCGGAGCGCGGGAGCGCGCATGAACGATATCGACGCCGTGCTCTTCAATCAGGCGGCGCAATTTTCGGGCGTTCCGGGAGATCACAAAAGGATTTTTGGAATGGACCGGCAGATCGATATGTGTGACGTCGTGACGGCGGAGATCGACGACCCGGGATCCGCCGTGAGAGACGACGATCGCGTTTGCGCCGGATTGCCGAAGGCCTGCGGCTACATCGATGCAGCCTTGCTCGGCGCCGCCTGCGCCAAGCTCGGGAATAATCTGCATCACGGTCGGTATCTTTTCTTGCGTCATCAGAAATATCAATTCGTTTGCCGGTCCGCGCACTGCGAGTCGGTCTTGTCACATCATCAGATTTATAGCAGACTCCGTCTTGCTGCAAAGGGTACATCCACATCAATCGGGAGTTCTTCACATGCCGGACTATATAAAACGTGCGGACAAGCCGGATCTTGCCTATGTGGCAACGGAAAAAAGTGCAGAGGGCGCACATTTACCGGCCGTTTTGTTCTGCGGCGGGTTTCTGTCCGACATGGAGGGCACGAAAGCAACGGAGCTAGAGCGCCTGTGCCGCGAACGCGGACAGGGCTACGTCCGGTTCGATTATACGGCGCACGGACGCTCCGGCGGACAGGTCGAGGACTGCACGATCGGCCTGTGGAAAGAGGACGTCCTTTACGTTCTGGATGAGATCGTTCAGGGACCGGTGATCATTGTCGGCTCGTCGATGGGCGGGTGGCTCGGCCTGCTCGCGGCGCTCGCACGGCCGCTGCGGGTCCACGGTTATATCGGGCTCGCCGCCGCGCTTGATTTCACCGAAGATATCCGCACCCGGTTTTCCGCAGAACAGACGGCGCAACTCGCACATGAGGGCCGGACGTTTCTTCCGAACGATTACGGCGATCCGTATCTGATCACAAAAAATTTTCTGGAGGAAGCGGGAGCGCATCTCTTGCTCGGGAAGGCGTACCGGGTCGCGTTTCCGATAGATTTCATTCAGGGGATGCGCGATGCCGATGTCCCGTGGCCGTGGGTCTTCCGGAATGTCGAGGCTTTCCGGGAAAGCAGTGCGCCGGGCGTCATTCTGATCGAGGACGGCGATCACCGGCTTTCGCGGCCCGAAGATATCGCGCTGATTGATATGCGCCTGCGCACGATGAATGCCAAAGCGACGGGAGAGACGCCCTCCGCCGGGGCGCTTCCCGATAATGTTGTGCCGTGCGCCATGGTTCCGTACAGATAGAGAGAAATTATTTCCGCGTGAATTTAATCTGACGGCTTCGGTTCTCGCTCTGACGGCCGATACCCGATGGGCCTGATTTTTTCATTTTCCGCTCGGGATTCTGCATTGGCCACAGGCCGAAGAGCCACAAGACAAACAAAGCGGCGTAAGAGGCGAGGGCCAGAGCCAGCGCGGCAAAGACCGCTTTTTGTTCGAGGATCATCGTGAGAGGTCCGGCCCAGATTTCTTCAGACACGGAATCTTTTAGAAGCGCAAGGACATCGGGCGCGTAAAGATCGAGCATATAGCCGATCGCCATGAACCGAAAAGCGGGAAGCGTCTCCATATGCTCATAATAGTAATAGGCATCATGCCCGGCCGCAGCGAGCGCAGGAAGAAAAATTAAAAAACAAAAGGCTTTCACGCCGGAACTCATAATCCTTCTCCCCGAAAGACATTTTGAAAAAACAATCCGGATAAGAGTTTAAAATGCGCAAGAGCGGATTGCAAGCGCAAGACGGCGCAATGAAAACAGCGCGCATGAAAGAGCACTTGAAATCGCAGGGAAAGTTGATTAGGGTCCTTCCACATTTCCGAAGGAGACGTGGCCGAGTGGTCGAAGGCGCACGATTGGAAATCGTGTATACGGTAACCCCGTATCGAGGGTTCGAATCCCTCCGTCTCCGCCATCACTCTTCGGTCTAACCCGGACACCTGGGTAACAGATTGTTAGTGAGACATCTCATCCCCCGTCAAAAAGCCAAAACCAACTTGTCATCCCCGTTTTCAAGCACGACTGTCCGGAAAAAGTTAACGCGTAATCCCGGATACCAGGTCTCG
>JANQFU010000109.1 GCA_028277665.1 Alphaproteobacteria bacterium
CGTAAAATAAGAAAAACGTTTTCTCTGGATCCCGGCTTTCGCCGGGATGACGTTGGTTTTGTTGGTTTTATAACTTATTCTTATCCATAGTTCAGGTTATGTAAGTTGATCGATCCTCTGGCTCTCCAGATGTCCCGGCACGACGACAAGCGGAACACGAAGACGGTCCATGCCCTTCCCGGTAAAATAACTGACAAGGGGGCCCGGACCGTTCTTGCCGCCGCTGCCGCCGAGAATCAGCATCCGGATCGAGGGATCTTCATCAACCACGGATACGATCTGGTCTTTGCGGCTCCCTTCCCGGACATACAAGATAGAGATCTGACGGTTCACTTCGTAAATTTTGCGGGCAATTCCCCACAGAAATTTCTCGGACTCTTCCCGCAATTCGCGCCGCATGCGGCTTTCCACATTGCTCCAGTGCTGGAAATCATGCACGTCCGTAACGCTCAGAATTCCGATATGCGCCCGGCTCGCTTCCGAAAGACGCGCGGCATAGCGCAAAGCAACCTGAAACTCCTCGGAATCGTCGGCGACGATCAGGTACGTCCCGCCGTCTCCGCGCCGTCCATGATGGACCGTTTGCTCTTCCCCTTCACCCACCTTCAGGGTCATATGCCTATCTCCTTCTCATCACATAATTCGCCGCCCAGCCGGAAAAAACAGCTAAAAACACAATAATCAATCCGTAAAAAAACCCGTTCGTATGCGCAAAATAAAAAACCTCCGCGCCAAACCCGACTTGCGCGACGCGAAGATTCGTGCGTCCCTGATCAACGAGTTTTTCCCCCTTAAACAGATGCGTAACAATCTGATAGTCGCCTGTCGGCATATCTGCCGGAAAATCAAACTCAACCCGAAAGAAACGATCATTCAGGAAGAAAACAGAGCGCGCCTCAAGCGGAAACAATCCCGCCGCCTGCTTGCTCCGGATCAGGGCTTCTTCAAAACGAAGGACAAAATCAGACGGGTAACTGCTTTCATACGAAAATTCGAGCGCATCAAGGCCGATCCCGAGTTGATCGCGAAGGACGGCGCTCCCGGTTTTTTCTTCCGGCGCGCTCAGCGCATAATCGTAATAAGACGGCACATCGAGGAACCGGACGGATTCCCGGTTCATCCAGAGCCCCATCGTCGGCTGCTTGCGCCGGACGATCTGATTTTCGAGCGGCCCGCGAATAACGATGGCGAGATCCCCCTCCCGTTCGCGCACGCCGAACAGAACAAGCCGCGCACCTGTAAATCCGGTCGTGATATCGACATGATCCTGCGCAAGATCTATGACAAGGGCCTCCCCGTCACTCCGCCAGCCTTGCGCATATGCCGTATATTTACCGGCAACACAGACGGCAAACACAATAAACAAAACGAGCAGGTAAACACCTGATATCTTGTGTCTTGCAGCACTTTTAAAACGCCTAACCATCGATCGAATACAAATCCTGAGGTTTGATCAAAAGATCCCCCGCCAATTGCAAACTGACAACAAGCACAATCAGCGCAAGAATAACCCGCGCATAGAGCCCTTTCACGCGCCGGGACAGACGGACGCCGAACTGCGCACCGACCACGCCGCCGACAATCAGCATCAGCGCCAGAACGATATCGACGGTCTGGTTTGCCACGGCATGCATGATCGTCGCAAATGCGGTCGTAAAGATCATCTGAAAAAGCGACGTCCCGGCGACCAGAAGCGTCGGCATCCCGAGAATATAAATCATCGCCGGAACGAGCAAAAACCCGCCGCCGATCCCCATAATCGAGACCAGCAGCCCGCCGATAAACCCGATCCCGGCAGGCACGAGCGCGCTCACATAAATTTTGGACTGGGGAAACCGGATTTTATAAGGCAGCGCCTTGAAAATTTTGAGTTGATGCACGCCCGGCGCCGGCTCTTCGGAGCTGTTCCGGCGCATAATAGTCAGAAACGACTCGACGAGCATCAAAAGCCCGATCGCCCCGAGCAAAACCACATACAAAATCGAAATCACAAGATCGATCTGCCCGAAATGCTGAAGCATCTTGAAGATATAAATCCCGATCAAAGTCCCGAGCAACCCGCCGGAGAGCATCACCCCGCCGATCCGGATATCGACATGCCCGCGCTTGAGATACCCGAGCACACCGGACACGCTGGACGCGACAAGCTGGCTGGCCTGCGTCCCGACCGCAATCGCGGGCGGCAAGCCCATAAAAATCAGAAAAGGCGTTGTCAAAAACCCGCCGCCGACCCCGAACACGCCGGACAAAAAGCCGACAACCGCCCCGAGCGATAAAATCGTCTCGGCGGATACGCTCATTTCGGCAATCGGCAAATAAATCTGCATGGTTTCGCGCCTGCGGAGAAAGCGGCATAAGAAAGACAAAAAAAGACACGCAGAGTTTATTCTGCGCCTAATATCCGGTAACGGCACGTCTGCGCGCGGGATCCGCATACATATAGATGAAAGAGTCATCCAGAAAATCCCGGTAATGACCGGTCGGAATCTCATGCAGGCGTTTTTCGAAATCGACGGACGCGACAATATTTTTGAAAACCGAAGCCCAGGAATTATAATCCTCATGCACCGCCGAGCATTCGATGATAAAAACGCGGTCGTAATAAAGAGAAACGCCCATCAACGCCGCACGATCGGAACGGGCCGAATCCGCCGGACGGTCGTCCGTATACCCCGCGACAGCGAAGCTCCCGTATCCACGGCCGAATCCCGCGCCGTCACGCGCGCGGTAAAGCGTCCCGCGCAGGAACTCGCTCTCGATATACGCCTCCCAGAAATCGACGCCGAACGCCGTTTTCTGAACGGAATCGTCATAACGTGAAGGATAAATCAGAAACCGGTTGTCATCCCGGGCTTTAAGCTTGCAGAGAGGCGCAGCCGTCCGTGAAGGTCCCGCAATCGTCAGCACATCTTCGGGCTCGATATTGACAAGCCTTTTCCACTGATCGGGATAGCTGATTGAAATCCCGGTTTCGGGGTCGACCCAGCGCACCGTGTCCGCGCGGACGGCCGACGGCACAGCCGTCACAAGTAAAGCGGCAAGGAAAAAGACAAAACGTCCAAAGACATGCATAGGCTGAAAACCCTCTAACATAACTTCTGCTATTTTGCCCCGAACGGCCCTGAAAAAGCAAAAGGTTTTTGCCTTTTCTTTACAGCCCTTCCTCCGGCTCACCCTTTGTTCCAGAACCCCATCCGGCGGAAGGTCTCATCCATGACCGGAGCGGCGAGATCCTGCGCCTTTTCGGCCCCGGCCGCAAGAATCCGGTCGATCTCCTCCGGCGCGGCGAGAAGCGCGTTCATCCGGGACGTGATCGGCGCGACATGCTCGACCAGAAGATCGGCAAGATCCTGTTTAAAGCCGCTGAACGGCCCACCCGCATAGCGGGAGAGAACCTGTTCGACATCCAGACCGCCGACCGCCGCATAAATCGTTATCAGGTTTGCCGCCTCCGGACGATCCTCCAGATCCTTGAGCGTTTCGGGGAACGGCAAAGGATCGGTCTTGGCCTTGCGAATTTTGGCCGCAATCTGGTCCGCCGTATCGGTCAGGTTGATCCGGCTCATATCCGAAGCATCCGATTTGCTCATTTTCTTCGTCCCGTCACGCAAAGACATGACCCGCGTCGCCGCCCCCAGAATAAGCGGCTCGGGCAACGGGAAAAACGCGCCGTAACGGTGATTGAAGGTCCCGGCGACTTCGCGCGTCAACTCGACATGCTGCTTTTGATCCTCGCCGACCGGCACATGCGTCGCGTGATAGAGCAGGATATCCGCCGCCATAAGCACAGGATAAGAAAAAAGCCCTAACCCCGCTTTTTCACTATTCTTTCCGGCTTTATCCTTGAACTGCGTCATGCGGGAGAGCTTGCCCATCTGGGTCATGCTCGAAAGCAGCCACATCAACTGGACATGCGCAGGAACGGCGCTTTGCGCAAAGAGAACCGTTTTAGACGGATCGACCCCGGCCGCGATATAGGCCGCCGCGATCTCGCGCGTGGATCCGGCGAGCACATCCGGGTCATGACCCGCCGTAATCGCATGCAGATCGACGACACAGTAAATGCACTCGAAATCGCCGCCGTCCTGAAGCTTCACCCAGTTGCGCAGCGCGCCGAGATAGTTCCCCAAATGCAGATGCGCCGTCGGCTGCATCCCCGAAAAAATACGTTTCATATCTTTGTTTTCCTGTGAAGAGTTGTTTTGATATCTGAAAAAGAAATCGCGCCGCCGGCCAGTACGGAACCCCCGTACGCTGCAACGCCCGTCAGAACGAGGCCCGCCAGGGCCAGTATGGAATAAAACGGCTGATCATAAAAAAGACGCTCCATCAAAACACGGTCATATATAAACAGGCTCCCCCCCATAATGCAAGCCGCCAGAACAAAGCGCGGCAAAGCATGCAGAAACCGCGAATCCGCCGCCGCCGCGGGCAGGGCGCGGAGTCTGAAACGCAGCAGTGCAAACTGAACCCATCCGGCAATCGCCGTTGCCAGAGCAATCCCGGCCACGCCAAGCGGCCGGATCAGAACAAGCGCCAGAGCGATATTCAAAACCGTGCTCACAACCGACACCTTGACCGGCGTCAAGGTATCCTGCCGCGCCCAGAACGCCGAAGAAAGAACCTTGACGCAGACATAAGCCGGCATCCCGATGGCATAGCCCCGCAAAACCGCTGCCGTCACCGCCGAATCCGCCGCCGTGAACGCCCCGCGCTCGAACAGGACGCGAATGATCGGCTCCGGCACGACCAAAAGCGCCACACTCGCCGGAAGCGCGAAGAACAGGCAAATCTCAAGCGCACGGTTGAACAAATGCCGCCCCTCCTGCGCATCCCCGCGCGCAAGCGCCTGGGAGAGCATCGGCAAAAGCGCCGTCCCGACGGCAATCCCGACAATCCCGAGCGGCAACTGATTCAGACGGTCGGCATAATACAGATATGAAATCGAGCCCGCCGAAAGCAGGGAGGCAATGATCAGATCCACAAAGAGATTGATATGCATCACGCCCGCGCCGATGACGCCCGGCCCCATCAAGCGAAAGACGCGCCTGATTTTCTCTGAAAAAACAGGTTTTTGAAAAAAGATTTTAAGACGATATCTCCGCACACAAAGATAAAGCCAGAGAAGTTGCAACGCACCGGAGACGACAATCCCCCAGGCCAGAAAATGACCCGTAGATGACCCGCCCTGCGGGCTCATCAGAAGCGCTGCAATGAGGCACAGATTAAAAAGAACGGGCGCGAACGCAAAGGGCGCAAACCGCCCGGACGCATTCAAAACGCCGCCGAGCAAGGCGCTTAACGACATCAGAAGAAGATAGGGAAACGTGATTCGGGTCAACTCGACCGCGAGATCGAACCGCGCCCCGTCCGCACCGAAACCGGGCGCGATCAGCATAATCAGAAACGGCATCCCCCAGATCGCCAGAACGCTCGCCGCCAGAAGAAGAAGCCCCATAATCGACATCGCCCGCCCGGCAAAGCGGTAAGCGGCCTGCGGCCCCTCTTTCTCGAGGACTTCGGAATAAACCGGCACGAAAGAGACGCTGAACGCCCCTTCCGCCGTCACGCGCCGAAAAAAATTCGGCAGCTTGAGAGCGACAAAAAACGCATCGGCGACCGGCCCGGCCCCGAGAACCGCCGCCATAAGAATGTCCCGGGCAAATCCCGCAATCCGGGACAGCCCCGTCATACCGCCGACGGTAAGGATGGCTTTCAGCAATTTCATGTGTTACCTGATAGCATTGATTGAAGGAGAGAACATCATGCAAAATCCGGAAAGTCACTGGTTTGGAGAAAAATCCGTCTCGCCGGACGAAAAAACGGGCCTCGTGCGCGGCGTTTTCGATAGCGTCGCGACCCGCTACGACCTGATGAACGACCTGATGTCCGGCGGATTGCACCGCCTGTGGAAGGACCGGTTCATCCGGATGATCCGCCCCCGCCCCGGCTGGCATTATCTGGACGTCGCCGGCGGCACCGGAGATATCGCCTTCCGCCTGCGTAAAAAAGCAGGCCCCGCCGCCAAAATCACCGTCTGCGACCTGACCCCCGACATGCTCGCCGTCGGACGGGAACGCGCCCTGAACCGCGCCTTCACGGAGATCGAATGGGTCTCGGGGAACGCCGAATCCCTGCCCTTTCCTGAATCCTCAATGGATAATTACTCGATTTCCTTCGGCCTGCGCAACGTCACCCGGATCGATACCGCCATCGAGGAAGCCTTCAGAGTCCTGCGATTCGGCGGCCGCTTTTTCTGCCTTGAGTTTTCCAATGTCGAAGAACCGCTTTTCTCAAAACTCTATGATGCCTATTCATATAAAATCATTCCCAAAATCGGCGAGACAATCGCAAACGACCGGGAAAGCTACCGGTACCTCGTCGAAAGCATCCGCAAATTCCCGGACCGGGAAAATTTGTGCGCGCGCATGACCCGCGCCGGATTCAAAAATGTCACGGCAACGCCGATGACCGGAGGGATCGTCGCGATCCATACGGGAATCAAGACTTGATTTTCTCCGAACAGAACAAATATCACGGCTCGGAATCCATGGTTAACGCGGTTTAATTTTCAGGATGCTCAAGAGGATAGAAACATCCCAGCCTGCTGATTTTCTTCGTGTTTTTACGCT
>JANQFU010000063.1 GCA_028277665.1 Alphaproteobacteria bacterium
TCCGGACCTCCGCGTTTAAACAACTTTATGACTGGATCCCGGCTTTCGCCGGGATGACGTTGGTTTATAAGATTTTAAAGTCCTCTTATCCATAGCTGAGGTTTTATAGTGCGTTGAACAAATAATTACGCACAAAAAGCCGTCTCTCTCGTGGGGTATATGGATAATCTGTGCAGAGGCCCGGAGTTTTTCACCACGAAGTGCGTGCAGTATGCACGAAGATCACGAAGTGACTGTGGGGCTTTATTCTTCTTCGCGGACTTCGTGTTAAATGTCACAGCATCTTCAAATAGATAATGTTTACGAGTTGAGCGGCGTATTGGATAATTATCTTTTCAATGCACTATACCAAATTTTCCTTGATACCCTGCAGTTCCTGCGCGCGGGCCGGGTCGTTCGTGCAGGCATAGGTCGGACCGCCGCGCAGGCAGTACGGAACGGGAATGTGCAAGGCATGCATGATTGTTCTTACACGGCTCTTTTTCAGATCGGCGATGTCAATCAGATAGCGAAAACGCAGGGACAGAAATTTTCTGAAGCCGATATTCGTAAAGCGGTGCAAATGCGGGTGGGTCCATTCCTCGCAATGCGCATGGTTATAAATCGCCTCGCTGCGCCCGCTCATGACGCACAGAGTTTTTTTCAGAACAAATTCGTTCGGAACATGGGCAAACAGGACCCCGTTTTCGTTCAGGTTTTCGGCGATAATTCCGAGCGCGATCTCCGGGTTCAGGAGATGCTCGAACACGTCCGAACAAACGGCAATGTCGTATGCTTGTGGGGCCGTGTATCCGGGACGATCGAGATCGTGGACGCTGAGCGCGACCCCGGATTCCGTGAAAGCGCTTTTGTAGGTCTGCGTTCCATCGACGGCGCGGCGGTCCCGGATTGTTTCGGGAAGGGCGGAGAGAAACGCTGGATCGCCCGCGCCGAATTCAATTGCTGAAGACGCGCCCGCTATCTGGCGAATCATTTCAAGATAAATGCTTCGCCACCCGCCGAGCCCTTTCGATCTATAGACTTCAGCGTTATAGGCGGCAAGGCTGTGAGAATCTTGTGCCATAAAATTCATACCTTTCCAGGGCCAGAACGGGGGCACTATCTCCCGAAAAGGATGGGCAGGTCAAGCCTTTAGAATCAGAGCCACGGCTACGAATCCGGGTTAACGCCCCTCTGATCGATGCGGCTGGATTGCCACGTCGGCGTTTCCTCCTCGCAATTGACAGATAGAGTGTGTAATTCTTATCGGAAATCACGATAAGACTTCCGGACGTTTTCGAGATCCTCGGGGGTGCTGATATGGTGCCATTGCCCAAGATGGGGGATGGCATGCAGGCGGCCGCTTTTTTCCGCCCGGTCCATCAGCTCCAGAAATGAGAACGGCTCTTGCGGCGTGTCTTTAAAAATGCGCGGATGAACGATCCGGATTCCGGTGAACATATAGTCTCCGCGTTTGCGGCGGCAACGGCGCGTTCGCGATCCATCCGGTTTCATGCGGTAGTCCCCTGCCCCTTTCGTGAGGGTCATCCGGTCGAGCGGTTGCAGGAGCAAAAGGATATCCATATGATCCGGCTGCCATGCGTCGCTTAGCCTCTGAAGGGCCGGGGGCGCAGTTTCCTCCGGCGGATCGGTCCACAGGGCATCGCCGTTGATCAGGTAGAACGGGGCATCTTTCATAAGATGAAGGGCATTTTTCACACCTGCGCCCGTCTCCAGCAATTCGGGCTCCCGGCTGAACAGAATTTCCGGATTGGGGCGGTCTTTATAGGCCGCCTCAATCTGTTCCCCCAGATGGTGGAGGTTCATTGCGACGCGCGAGACCCCGGCGCGGGTCAGATGATCCAGCGTGTGATCCAGAATCGGCCGGCCCCCGATTTCGGTCATCGGTTTCGGACAGGTCTGCGTATAGGGCCGAAGCCGTGTGCCTTTGCCTGCGGCAAGGATGAAGGCTTGATCGATGATCATTGCGGGGCGTCTCCTATGTCAGGACGGTCTTGCCGTGAGGGATGAATGTCAGCGCGCGGCGGGTCTCGTCTGTTTTATCAATGTCGATTTTTATACGGATGTGATCTTCCGGGGTGAGCGGGCCGAGGCGTTCGGGCCATTCTGCGCACACGATCCCGTCCGCTATCGCGTCTTCCCAGCCGAGTTCGTAGATTTCGTCCGGATGTTCGAGGCGGTACAGGTCGAAATGGTACAGCGGGCCGTGCGGCGTTTCATAGGTCTGGAGGAGCGTGAAAGTCGGGCTTGGGACCTCCAGATCCGGCGTGCCTGTCAGGGCCCGGATCAGGGCCCGGGTGAAAAGTGACTTGCCCGCGCCGAGTTCGCCCTGTAACAAAAGGCAAACGGGGGCGCGGATGTCCCGCGCAAGATTTTCGGCGAGGGCTTGCGTTTGCCCGGGCGATTGTGTGTATACGGTTCTGGGGGGCGCGTGTGTTATCATGGCCCTATTTGAACGGTTCCGGGGAGTTAACACAAGTGCGGAATGATGGAAATGAGAGAGAGATTGAGCAGGGATTGTGACGTTGTGGTCATCGGGGCCGGGCCGGTCGGGCTGTTTGCCGTGTTTGCCTGTGGCATGCTCGGAATGCGCGTTCATGTTGTCGATGCGCTGGACGAGATCGGCGGACAGTGCACAGCCCTTTATCCCGAGAAGCCGATCTATGATATTCCAGGATTTCCTGCCGTCGATGCGGGGGATTTGATCGCCCGGCTGGAGACTCAGGCGCAGGCTTTTGCGCCGGTCTATCATCTGGGGACGCAGGCGTTGCAGCTTGAAGACGACGCGCCAGCCGGCGGATTTGTCGTCTCCTGTTCGGGCGGGACGGTGATCCGGGCCGGAGCCGTCCTGATTGCCGCAGGAGCCGGCGCATTCGGGCCGAACCGCCCGCCGCTTGAGGGACTGTCCGATTATGAGGGGCGGAGCGTTTTCTATCTTGTTCGCCGCCGTCAGGATTTCGCCGGAAAACGGGTCGTTATCGCCGGGGGCGGCGATAGCGCGGTTGACTGGGCCTTGTCTTTGTCCGAGGTGGCGAAATCCGTCAGTATCGTGCACCGGAGGGACAAGTTCCGCGCTGCGCCCGGATCTGCCGCGCGGTTGCATGCTTTGGCCGAGGCCGGGCGTGTGAATTTGTGTGTGCCGTATCAACTCAAGGCCCTTCACGGAGATCCGGCGGCGGGCCGTCTGGATGAGGTCGAGATCGCCGCGATTGACGGCGGTGACTCGCGCCAGCTCGCGGCTGATGTGCTTTTGCCGTTTTACGGGCTGGCGGCGTCAATCGGACCGCTTGCGGAGTGGGGACTTGGCATCGATCCGGCGCAAGGGCCGGTCATTCCGGTTGCGCCGGGGACGTGCGAGAGCGCGCGGCCGGGCGTTTTCGCTGCCGGAGACATCGCCTCATACCCCCATAAACTGAAGCTCATCATGACCGGGTTTGCGGAAGTTCAGCAAGCCGCGCACGCGATCTGGCACCGTCTCCATCCCGGCGAAGCCCTTCATATGGTCTATTCGACAAGCAAGGGTGTGGGCGGAGACGTCTCGTGAGAATAATGCGTCCCCGCCGCAGTTATTTTATATGTGCCACGCCGCGAACCGGGAGTACGCTTTTATGTGCGCTCCTTAAATCTTCCGGCGTAGCCGGTGTTCCTGAGTCTTATTTTCGTGCGCAGGATTTTGAGAAATGGGGGACCGAATGGGATCTGGATCAGCCTGCGGCGTTTCCTGATTTTCTCAATGCCGCGATTTCGGCCGGGCAGACAGATAACGGCGTCTTTGCGGTCCGGATTATGTGGGGGACGATGGATGAGCTTGTTTCTTCCATAAAAGCATGTGATCCGAAAGCGTCCGGTTGCGATCTTGATGTTCTGAGTCGGATTTTTGGTGAGGTCCGTTTTGTTTATCTCAGGCGTCTGGACGAGGTCGCGCAGGCTGTCTCTCTATTGAGAGCCGTACAGACGGATGTCTGGCATATTACGGGCGATGATGCCCCGGAATCCGGCGTTTCTCCGGAATTTCATTACGATGCTGATAAAATCAGCGGTTTTGTGGCGGAAGCGCAGGCGCATAATGCCGCATGGCGTAAATGGTTTTCAGACAACCGGATCAGCCCGCATCATGTCGTCTATGAGGATTTAAGCGCGGAGCCGGCCGGAGAGACGATGAAAATCCTCGATTTTCTAGGGCTTTCTTTGCCCCCGGGCAGACAACTTGCCGCTGGAAACAAACGGATATCCGATGCGACAAGCACAGCCTGGATCGAGCGGTTTCGGAATGAGAAAAGTATGGTTTGACCGGGCCGGTTGTTTACCAAAGGTCACTCAAGACGTCATCTATAATGCGTTTCTGTTTTGCGGCGTTCCGATTGTTTTTATCCTCTATGGACTCAAGGGTAATCAGGGCCTTCCACAGGCACCATCCGCGTGCCCGATCCCATGTATCGGGATCCGGGTCCATATGTGTTCGGAATATCTTGCGGCTGGCCTCGTCTAAAAACGTCCAGGCTATGACCAGATCGCACGCGGGATCGCCGACGCCCAGCGTGCCAAAATCAATGACCGCAGTTAACCGTCCGCCTCTGACCAGAAGATTTCCTGCGCTAAAATCACCGTGGATCCAGACGGGCCTGTGGGGCCATTTTGTGCTGACGGCGTTTTCCCATAGTTTTGTGGCGGCATCCGTATCTACGGTTCCCTCTAACCGGGAGATCGCAGTTCTTGTTTCGTCATCATAGATGGAAAGAGCGGCCCCCCGATAAAAATTGCGGGCTCCGGCAAGCGGTCCGCCGGCCGTGTCTATCCTGCGCAGTTCAGTCAGGAATTTCGCGCTATCCGCAGCGAATTGTTTCCTATCATGTGCGGATAACGTGTCGGCATTCTCTCCGTCGATCCATCGGTAAACAGACCAGTGCCAGGGATAGTATTGTGACGGAGATCCCATGGCCAGAGGTTCGGGGACAGGACAAGACAGGTGCGGTGCCAGTGCGGGCAGCCATTTTTGCTCTGTGTGGACTTGAGCGGCATATCTTTCGGCACTGGGCAGGCGGACTGACATGTCTTTGCCCAAATGGAAGGTTCTGTTGTCCCATCCGCTTGGTTTAACGGGTTCAATCGGCAAGTGGGCCCATCGCGGGAATTGTTCCGCAACAAGCGTTATAACCAGTTCTGCTGTAATGTCGGGCTCGTCGGATTTTTGTGTTTTTTCTGACATCAATGTGTTCCCGCATGAGAGGTATCTGTCGGATCTCAAAACAATCAAATGCCTTCATTTTATGGAAGAGCATACCATGTCGCGTGTTGTGACGCGACCGTGGTCCCGCGCGTAGTCGAGAATATGGAGGGCCAGCTCCGGCAATTCGACCAGCGCGCGCCATGCGCCCTTGAACTCATCGATTTCGGCGATGAGGGAGAGGATTTCCGGTGTTATCTGTATCGAGTCCGTGTCGATCATACCGATATATATACCGGATTACGCAACCGGCAAATATACCGGATTATACCGGATTATCGGAGTGCCTCATGTGGTCTGTTTGCCGGGTATGCGTGACGATACGGTAACCGCTTGAAAAAATTCGATCATGCCAACTCTTTGATACAACTTAATTTCCATGGGGCAGGTAATAAACCTTCGCCTTCAGGCGGAATAACGTCATCCTGCATGGTAAAAGCTTGTTAATCAAAACTTGTTTTGCTACAAGCTTTTACCATGCAGGATCGATACCGTCGAGGGGCTCACAGCGTTCTTGAGCTAA
>JANQFU010000099.1 GCA_028277665.1 Alphaproteobacteria bacterium
TAGGGATCTTAGTGGTTTTTAAAAACTGGATCCCGGCTTTCGCCGGGATGACGGTTGGTTTATAAGATTTTAAAGCCCTCTTATCCATAGCTGAGGTTATATAAGACCTATGCAAACCGAGAGAGACACACCGGACCGCACAAAGGCCGCGCAGGCCTGCGAGATTATAGATAAACTGGTCGCCGCCCTCGGCGGAGACCCGGCCAGCCCGATGCGCCGCGCGGTCCTGCTCTGCGATATCGACCTGCATCCCGGCACGACCCAGTCGGATATTCTGGTCCGTCTGCCGCAAACGCAGCTCGACCTGAACAAATCCGCCCTCACACGGGATATCGAGTGGCTCTACGACCGGGGCTGCATCATCCGCCAGCAAAGCTTTAGCGATGCCCGGATTTCCGAGTTGTCTACGCTCGGCTATGCAAAGAAAAACCTGGAAATCGCGCTCTCGTATTTTCCGGATCGTCATTTTGGCTTGATTCATTTCCTTCTGGCGTATATAAACGTTTTTCACCAAGAGAAACCGACCCTGCGGGACGCGAAGATCGTCGCAGCTTTGGCAACGGAAGACGGCCAGGATATGAGCCGTCAGGACGTTCTGGACCGCCTGTATGACGGTCCGCTCTCGACGGACCTCAGAGCGCTCGGACATCTGGTTGAGACAGGCATGATAGAGAAAAACGATGGGCAGTAGCACATACACATTGGGGCCGGAAGCATTAGACGACGTCCTCGCCGTGTTCGAGGGGATCGGCGAGCCGCCGCCGCGTCAGGCCCCAGAACAAACCGTCATCACCCGCGACCCGAGCGCACCGTCTCTGTAAACCGCATAAAAACGGCATCACCACCCTTTCCCATCTCCGGGAAATCCGGTATTTTAGCAGACAGATCGACTCACCTTCCCCACGAAAAGAAAAGGGATCCCCATGACCCAGACGTCCACACAGATCAAACCCGGCGTTGTCACAGGCGCAGATTATCTCAAACTCGTCAAGGCCTGCAAGGACGGCGGATACGCCCTCCCGGCCGTCAACGTCACAGGCAACAACACGATCAACGCGGTCCTTGAAGCCGCCCGGAAGAACAACGCAGACGTGATCATCCAGCTTTCAAACGGCGGCGCGGATTTCGTCGCGGGGAAAGGCTTTCCGGACAGCACGCTCGGAAAAATTCTGGGAGCCGTCTCGGCAGCCCAACACGTCCATATGATGGCCGAACATTACGGCGTCTGCGTCGTCCTCCACACGGACCACGCCAACAAAAAACTCCTGCCGTGGATCGACGCGCTCATGGATCACGGAGAAGCCTGGTACAAAACCCACGGCAAACCCCTCTTTTCCTCCCACATGATCGACTTGTCCGAAGAAACGCTGGAGGACAACCTGTCCGAATGCGCCCGCATTCTCAAACGGATGGTGGATCTGGACATGAGCATCGAGATCGAACTCGGTGTGACGGGCGGGGAAGAAGACGGCGTCGGCTCCGATGACGATATCGGCGCGGAAAACCCGAAACTCTATACACAGCCGGAAGATGTCCTGCGCGCCTACGACACGCTCGCCCCGATCGGACATTTCTCCGTCGCGGCCTCTTTCGGAAACGTCCACGGCGTCTACGCTCCGGGAAACGTCAAGCTGCGCCCGGAAATTCTGAAAGCCTCGCAGGATCTTGTTCGGAAGACGCACGGCCTCAGCGACAAGCCGCTGGATCTCGTCTTCCATGGCGGCTCGGGCTCGGAGAAAGCGAAAATCACAGAAGCCATATCCTACGGCGTGTTCAAAATGAACATCGACACGGACACGCAATTCGCGTTCTCGCAACCGGTCGGAAAATACGTCAACGAAAACCCGAAAGCCTTCCTGTACCAGACCGACCCGGACACGGAACAGCCCTACAAGAAGCAATACGACCCGCGCAAATGGCTCCGCAAGGCCGAAGAAGGCATGATCGCCCGGCTCGATGAAGCCTTCGCCGATCTCGGTTCAACCGGGAAAAGCGTCGCGGCGAAGTAGGAAACAGAACCGGGTTACGGCTTTGTAGACGGCCTTCACGCGCCGTCTTCCGCCGCCGGTTTATCCTTTTTCTTCTTGCCGCCGTCGGCGCGGCCGCGCGAGATCTCCGGCGCGGCATAGGCCGGCGCATGATCGGCCGGACCTTTCCCGGGAAAAACAGGAGGGACGGGATAACCGCCGACGCAGAAAATCCGCCCATCCGCCGATTTCAGAATCTCGAGGATTTTATCGAGACACACCCGGTCCCCTTCGGCATCCGAATCGATATACCCCCGCACATGCAAAAGATGGAAACTCGGCATAAATTCATCCCGCGCCGGGATCGTATACAGGTTCAAAGCCTCAAAACCGGCCCCCTTGGCCGCATCGACAAGCCGTCCGCGGCTGATATGCGGCTCAAGCGCACAAAACAGAAAACTGTCGTCTTCGCCGGAGGACTGATACGCAATTCGGGACAACACAAGCCCCGTGCCGTCCGTATGCGGCGGCGCCTCTCCGTAATGCCCGTAGGGTAGCCGGGTCACGATCCGCAGCGGCGGATCCATTTCATCCATCAGGCAGCGCCACCAGGCCGCCCCCGCGCCTTCACGCTCCCGGGAATCCCGCTCACCGTCCTCCGGCCAGGGCACAACGGCAAAATCGACCTGACCGTCGCGCAAAAGAGAAATCGCCGCCGCCGGGGTATTCGCCTTTTGCGTCGGCAAAGCGCCGCCGAAATAATCCCGGGCCATATCCGACAAACCGGCGTGGCGGGCATCCGCACACACGGCAACCTTCAACCCCGTCTGAAGCATCGAGACCGCCCCGACAAGCTCGCGCCAGATCCGCACGATGGACCCTTGCGGCAAATCGCCGCCATGACGCGCCAGAAGACGCCGGATCATCATCGCCTCGCGGGCGGGCATGACGATCTGCGCGCCGATCCGGCGCTTTTCCGCGCCGACATCCTTGATCAGGTCGGCCCGCTCCATCAACAGGTCGTGAATCCGGTCGTCCAGCTTGTCGATTTGTTCCCGTATGGCGTTCAGTTTGGAAGAGGACATTGCGCGCTCTGTTTCTTCATTCATTGCATCTTTATGAATCCTGCGCTAAGAAAGCAGATTATGAACGCAAAAGCCAGTGCCATTCGCCATAGAACCGCGAGATTTTTTGAAAACACCCCGCTGAACCTCGAATGCGGGGCGCAACTCTCCGGCATTGAGGTCGCCTACGAAACATACGGCGCGCTGAACGCCGAAAAATCGAACGCGATCCTGATCTGCCACGCCCTGACCGGCGACCAGTACGTCGCAAGCAAACATCCGGTCACAGGCAAGCCCGGCTGGTGGAGCGCCGTCGTCGGCCCCGGAAAAATCATCGATACCGACCGCTTTTTCGTCGTCTGCACAAATATCCTTGGCGGATGCATGGGCACGACAGGCCCCGGATCCCTCAACCCGGAAACCGGCGCCCCTTACGGCCCGGATTTTCCCGTCGTCACAATCGGCGATATGGTCAATGTGCAAAAAACCCTTGTCTCTTCCTTCGGGATAGACCGCCTGCTGGCCGTCGTCGGCGGCTCGATGGGCGGAATGCAGGTTCTTGAATGGGCGGCAAGTCATCCGGAAATGACAAGCGCCGCCGTCGTCATCGCCGCCGCGGCCCGCCACACGACCCAGAATATCGCCTTCCATGAGCTTGGCCGTCAGGCCATTATGGCGGACCCGGACTGGGACAAAGGCCGTTACGAGGTCGAAAGCCAGCCCCGCCGGGGTCTGTCCGTCGCCCGCATGGCCGCGCACATCACCTATCTTTCGGAATCCGCCCTGCACCGGAAATTCGGCCGGAACCTGCAGGACCGCGACGCCCTGACCTACGGCTTCGATGCGGATTTCCAGATTGAAAGCTACCTCCGCCATCAGGGGATCACCTTCGTGGACCGCTTCGATGCGAACAGCTATCTCTATATCACGCGGGCCATGGATTATTTCGATCTCGCCGCCCGCAAGAACGGCAATCTCGCCGCCGTTTTTCAAAACGCGCCGGTCCGGTTCTGTGTCGTCTCCTTCTCCAGCGACTGGCTTTTCCCGACATCCGAATCCCGGAAGCTCACTGCGGCCTTGCTGGCCGGCGGCGCAAAATCCGTCAGCTTCGCCGAAATCGAATCGGACAAGGGCCATGACGCCTTTCTCCTTGACGAACCGGAATTCCATGCCCTTCTGGACGGATTTATCGAGGACTGCGCCGCGCGGGAAGGCCTGCCGGCCAAAGACAAAACCCCTTCTATCGCCCCGGACACAAGAAAAACGCCGTCCCGCCCCTCGCCGCGCAACATCCGGATCGACCAGAAACTCCTTGGCGATATGATCCCGAAGGGCAGCAAAATTCTCGATATCGGCTGCGGAGACGGCGCGCTATTGCATTACCTTCAGGAAGAAAAAAACACCGATGCGGCAGGCATGGAGATCAGCATGGACGGCGTACGCCGCTGCATGGAAAAAGGACTCGCCGTCTTTCAGGGCGACGCCGATACGGATCTCGAGATTTTCCCGGATAAAAGCTTCGATTACGCCGTTTTAAGTCATACGCTTCAGGCCATGCACAACCCGGCCCATGTCCTGGAACAGATGATCCGGATCAGCGGGCGCGCCATCGTCTCCTTCCCGAATTTCGGACACTGGGGGATCCGCTGCGCTCTTGGCCTTGGCGGACGCATGCCGGTCAACGGCACCATTCCTTACGAATGGTACGAAACGCCGAATATCCATTTCTGTACGCTGAACGACTTCGAGATCCTGTGCGGCCAGCTCAAACTCTCAATCGACGAAAAAATCATTCTCGATGAGCAGGGCCGTCCGCTTGAAAAGAAATGGTACCGGTTCCTGCCCGACAACCTGCGCGGCGTACAGGCCCTTTATTTGCTCTCGTGCGGATAACCGGCCGACCGAACGACTTCCGGCGCAAGAAACCCGCGCCCGCGAACCTGAACGGAAGACGAGACCGGCGCCTGCGTCCCGGCATAGATCTGTTTGCTGACCTCCACAATATGAACGCCCGCGAAAATCGGATAAAGCCAGGGACCGACGACCTCACAATACGCCGCCGCATCCAGAAAAGCCCGCCAGCGGATCGGCGGCATGAACAGAGCCCCGTGCCCGCGCTCATAAACAAACCGGTTGTCCCGCAGATACCAGGACAGCTGCGCGCGCGTATAAGGCGTCCCGTATCCGAACGGCGACCAGTCCGCCCGCGCCCAGAACCCCGTCCGGTTTGGCACGATCACGAGCATCCGCCCGTTGCTTTTCAGAACGCGCCAGTATTCGGAAAGCGCCGGACGCAGCATCTCGGCAAACTCAAGGGAATGGACGAGCAAAATCCGGTCGATCGAGTTGGTTTCAAAAGGAAGTTCGGTATCCTCCGCCAGAACGGAGAGGTTTTTGCGGTTTTGCTCCCAGGGATGAACGCCCCGCCCGGCCGGCATCACGGTAAAAATCCTTGAAACCTGCCCGGCATAAGGACGAAGATAGGGAGAAGCATATCCGGCCCCCATCAACGAAAACCCCTTCAGATCCGGCCAGAACGCCGCGATATGGCGCCGCAAAATCTGCCGGACCGCAAGCCCCGCCCGCAGCTTGTAAAAGCTCTTCAGATCATAGACGTCACGAAACATCCGGATCCCTTTTCCCTCTAACCTACGATCGCCTCAAGCTGGGGGATCAGCGGCAGATCCGCAGGCACCATATCAAGCCGGGACAACTCCGTCAAAGCCGCCCAGCGAATCTCCTGCCCTTCAAGCCCCTGCGGCACGCCGCGCCAGATCCGGCAAATAAACAACATCAAAATCATATGAAACTCGTCATAGGCATGCGAAACAAACCCGCCCGGCGTGAAACAGCACGGACGGACCTCGATCCCGAGTTCCTCCCGCAATTCGCGCATCAACGCATATTCCGGACTTTCGCCGCTTTCGACCTTTCCGCCCGGAAATTCCCAAAGACCGCCCAGAAACTTGCCCTCCGGGCGCTTGCAAACAAGCACCCGCCCCCGGTCGTCGAAAAGCGCCGCACCGCAAACCGGCAACAAAGGCAAACCCGGCGGCGTTTCCGGCGCGGGCGTATCAAACGCCTGCTCACATAAATTCCGAACCATTTCAGAGTCCTGCCAAAAACAAAGACGTCCCGAGCAACTCACAGCCGGGACGTCTGGTTATCCATCAAATGGAAGACCTTATTCTTCAGATGGAGACTCGACCGGCTCGCCGTTGATATCGAATTTCGAGATTTCGGCTTGCTCACGCCATTCCGTTATTTTGTTATCCAGAACTTCCTGACGTTTTTGAGCCTCAAGACGAGCCCGCATGAGGTCGAATCCGGGATTCGGACGCATCCGTTCATCCTCAACCTTAATAACATGCCAGCCAAACTGGGTCTGAACCGGCTCTTTCGAAAATTGCCCCGGCTCCAGAGAAAACGCGGCGTTGGAAAATTCTTCAACCATTTCTCCCTTGGCAAACCAGCCCAAAAGGCCGCCTTCGGATGCGGAAGGGCCTGTCGAATGCTCTTTGGCTAACGCCTCAAAATCAGCCCCGCCGTCAAGCTCGGCAATCAAGTTTTTTGCCGTGTCTTCATCTTCAACCAGAATATGTCTTGCACTGATTTCCGGAACGTCTTCCATACCGTCAACGAACTCATCATACGCCTGACGCAGATCTTCTTCTGTAATTTCCGAATCAATTTCGCGGCTCAGAAAAACATTCCGGATGATTTGTTCGCGGGCGATTTCAAGCTCTTCCCGAACGTCCTCGTCATTTTCAAGTCCGGCCTTTCCAGCCAGATCTTCGACGATCTCGGCATTGACAACCTGATCAAGCGCCATGGGAAAGAGCTGATCAACCGGAATCTGTTGCATATTCTGAGGCAATTGCTGGATAAATTTAAAGACGTCAAGACGGGTAATGTCTTGACCGTTTACAACAGCAACAACGGGATTCCCCGGCTTGATAACCGGAAGGTCAGGTTTTTGCGCAGCGGCGTCTTCCTGTTCGGCCCCCTCACCCGAAGCCGGTTCCCTGTCCAAAGGGCTTTCCGCTTCGAAACCGGCAACGGCGGACTCTGTCTCCGGTGCAGGCGAAACGTCATTTTTGGCGGATATCAGAAAGAAAGCGATCACTGCCACAACCAGCAAAGCGCCAACAACAAGAAAGATCCCGGTTTGATTCCCCCCGGTCTGTCCTTCTGCCTTGGCTTTTTGGGGTCCCTTCTCGCTCATTTGTCTTCTCCTTGCTTGAAGTCTTTATTATCGAGTTTCTCGAATTCTGATCGAAATGAGATGACTATGGCGTGAATAAAAGACAAGCGCAACAGCAAATCTTTTTCCTTCGCCAAATTCATGTGTCTTAAAGCGCAGCATCAATTGACGCTTACCCGGATACGTCTTATATCAAAGTGACAATTCTGAAAACCAACCGTACCGATGAACGCCGACCGGAGATACTGGATTTATGATTCTTTCACTGGCCACAAAAATTTTCGGCTCCAGCAACGAACGCGCCCTCAAAAAGTTTTATCGCCATATCGAGCCGATCAATGCGCTTGAAAGCCATTATGCGGAAATGGACGATGACACATTGCGCGGGCAAACGGCCCTGTTCCGCGAGCGAATCGAAAAGGGAGAGGCGCTTGATGACCTGATGCATGACGCCTTCGCCGTCGTCCGGGAAGCCGCCAAGCGGACGCTTGGCCAGCGGCATTTCGACGTCCAGCTCGTCGGCGGGGCCGTTTTGCATCACGGCGATATCGCCGAAATGAAAACCGGTGAAGGAAAAACACTGGTCTCGACGCTTGCCGTCTACCTCAACGCCCTCGAAGGAAAAGGCGTCCATGTTGTCACTGTGAACGATTACCTCGCGCAGAGGGACTCGGAATGGATGGGGCAGATCCACCGCTTTCTCGGCTTGTCAGTCGGCTGTATCACCGCCGGAATCAGTGACGAGGAGCGCCGCACCGCCTATGCCGCCGATATCACCTATGGCACGAACAATGAATTCGGTTTCGATTATCTGCGCGACAATATGAAGTACCGCCTCGAAAACCGCGTTCAAAGACCCTTTAACTATGCCATTGTCGATGAGGTCGACTCGATCCTGATCGACGAGGCCCGGACGCCGCTGATTATCTCCGGCCCCTCGGAAGGCTCGACGGCTCTTTATACGGCGGTGGACAAGCTGATTCCCAAACTGACCGAAGACGATTACGAAATCGACCTGAAACTGCGGACCGTCATGCTGACGGAACAAGGACAGGAACATATCGAGGATTTGCTCCGTCAGGCCAAATTGATGGAAACCGGCGGAATGTATGACATCCAGAACATCGCGCTCGTCCACCACGTCAGTCAGGCCCTGCGCGCCCATAAACTTTTCCACCGGGACACGGATTACATCGTCAAGGACGGCAAGGCCGTTCTGATCGACGAATTTACCGGCCGGATGATGGAAGGCCGCCGCCTCTCCGAAGGCCTGCATCAGGCCATTGAAGCCAAGGAAGGCGTCGATATCCAGAACGAGAACCAGACCCTGGCGTCCATCACGTTCCAGAATTACTTCCGCCTGTACCCGAAGCTCGCCGGGATGACCGGCACGGCCATGACCGAAGCTGCGGAATTCAAGGAAATTTATAATCTCGGCGTTGTCGAGATTCCGACAAATGTCAACATCTCCCGGATTGATTATAACGACGAGATCTATAAATCGATGGCCGAGAAAGAGGGCGCGATTATCGGTCTGATAGAGGAATGCCGGGAACGCAAGCAGCCCGTCCTCGTCGGCACGGTCTCCATCGAGAAATCCGAGCGTCTGGCCGCACAGCTCAAGAAAAAGAAAATACCGCATAACGTCCTGAACGCCCGCTATCACGAACAGGAAGCCCTCATCATCTCCCAGGCCGGCCGCGCCGGAGCCGTGACGATCGCGACAAACATGGCCGGACGCGGGACCGATATTAAAATGGGCGGGGATGCCGCCATGCGCTTTGCCACGGAGATCGACCCGGACTGGCCCGAAGACAGACAACGCAAGGCCATGGAAAAAATAGAGGCTGAAATCGCCGAAGAGCGCGAGATCGTGAAAGAGGCCGGCGGCCTGTTCGTTGTCGGAACGGAACGCCACGAATCACGCCGGATCGACAACCAGCTTCGCGGACGATCCGGACGTCAGGGCGACCCGGGGGCGTCGATTTTCTTCCTGTCTATCGAAGACGATCTCATGAAGGTCTTCGGCTCGAACGACAAGCTGCAAGCCCTTCTGGCCAACAAGCAGATCGGCCTGCGCGAGGGGGAAGCCCTCGCCCACTCATGGATCAGCAAAGCCCTTGAGCGGGCGCAAAACAGGGTCGAGGCCCAGAACTTCGAGATCCGCAAGAACCTCCTCAAATTCGACAACGTGATGAACGACCAGCGGAAAGTCATCTACGAACAACGCCGCGAGATCATGGAAAGCGAAGACGTCAGCGAACTCGTCATCGATATGCGCCATGAAGTCATCGAAGACATGGTCGCCCGGCATATCCCGCCGGGAAGCTATCCCGAACAATGGGATGTCGATCTTCTGGCCGGGGATATCCAAAGGGTTCTTGCCCTTGACCTTCCCGTTGCCGACTGGGCGAAAGAAGAGGGGATCGCGGATACGGAGATCATCGACCGCCTGAAAGACGTCACAGACCGGATTATGGCTGAAAAAGCCGTGCAGGCAGGACGGAAAGTCTTCCGGCATATCGAGAAAACACTTCTTCTCCAGCACCTTGATCAGGGATGGAAGGAACACCTGCTTAATCTCGATCACCTCCGGCAGGGGATCAACCTGCGCGCGTTTGCGCAGCGCGACCCGCTCAACGAATACAAAACCGAAGCCTTTGCCATGTTCGAGGCGATGCTGATCAATCTTCGGGAAACTGTCACGCAGATGCTCTCTCTGGTCGAGATCAATCTTGACGAACGCCAGATCAATCTCCTCCAGCCCGGCAGCTACAGCCAGCCGCGCCAGCAGAACGCCATGAAAGAGACCCGCCAGGATCCAGCGGCTGTTACTCCTCCTCAAACACGGCAACCGCGCAAACCCGCCCGTAAACAGGCGATCGATCCGAACAATCCGGACACATGGGGAGCCACCCCGCGGAATGCCCCCTGTCCCTGCGGCAGCGGCAAGAAATACAAACACTGCCACGGCAAAATTGCCGGGCACGGGTGAATGATTTCAGACTTTACAGGAACAGGAACCTCCGCAAAAACCCTTTTTTCGTCATCCCCGCGAAGGCGGGGATTTTTCCATTCTTACAACAGGTGTTGCACTTCGTTCGTGAATTTAGAGAATCCAGAGAAAACGTTTTTCTTATTTTACGCGGCGTCCCGCAGAAACGGCGTTCTCC
>JANQFU010000100.1 GCA_028277665.1 Alphaproteobacteria bacterium
CAGACCAAGAAAAGTGCTCGATTTTAACACGCCCCAAGAACGATTCCACGGCGCGTCCGCTCAATCCCCTCCCCGTGCACTTCACTCTTGAAAGGGCGATTTTGATATCCATAACTTCAAGCGATTGCCGTGCCGTTTCTTCATAAAAACCTTCCATTTGCAGATTTCATATGCTTAAATTGTGCGGTTAAGCCTCAACCACCGAGAAGATATCATGCACATCACACGGCAAACTTTTATGAATGCGCTTCGTTCCCCGAACGGCGCAATGATGAACATCGTTCTGGAAGGCATGTCGGGTGCCGGCAAATCGTACTGGTCTCAAAAACTGGCGGAATCATATGGTTTCCGCCTTATTTGTATCGATGATCTGATCGGTGAGACACCGGAACAGGCCGCGCTCATCAAGGATATTGCCGGTGCGGACCTGCCCGAGCGCATGGGCCGGTATTTCAGAATGCCCTGGACCGAAGGATTTAGCGACCGCGAAGCCGCCTATCTCCCGATAGAGCGCCGAATCATGGAGTCCTGCAGCGATCTGTCCGGATGCGTTATCGACCTGACCGGCAGCTCGATTTACCATCCCGCGCAAATGCAAAAATTTTCCAAAACCGGCCTTATGGTCTATCTGGAAGCCAGAGAAGGCGCGCAGGCGGAAATGCTTGAAACCTTTTTGAACCATCCGAAACCAGTCTGCTGGAACGGCGTGTTCAATATGCTTGACGGTGAGGCCCCCGATCAGGCGCTCGCCCGCTGTTATTCGGAGCTTCTGCGGACCCGGGCGGCGCTCTATGAAAATTATGCCGATGTGACGATTCCCTATGACGTCCATAAATCCGCCGGATCGGCCGATGATCTTGTTCAGGCGATTGCCGACCGCCTGCCCGTTTCGTCATTTAAAGATCCTGAAAAAGCGGGGGAAAAAACAACAAGAGAGACGCGCTCCCTCGCCGCCGTTTGTCGCCGTTTGTCTTTGATGTTCCTGTGATGTCCCTGTCATCCTGAGAGGAGGAGAAGGCTCTTAAAATTCTTCGTCCGCTATGCTCTCAGGATGACACCACGGGGAAGATCATGTCTTGTCGATTCGCAACACGCCGGCTTCGGCGAAGTGGTTTCTGGACATTTCCGTGATCATGATTTCGATACTTTCCGGCGAGGCGCCGAGCGTCTCCGAAATTGCGTCCGTCACGCGCCGGGCCATTTCCCGTTTTTGTTCTGTTGTCCGGCCTTCCAGAATATGCACCTGAACGATCGGCATGTTTTTCTCCTGTATGTTCTGTTCTTTTCCGTTCCGCCAGCTTATAGTCATTTTGGATAAGAATTACACACTCTAATCTGTCATTGCGAGGAGGCAACGCCGACGAAGCAATCCAGAGTTTACTGGATTGCCGCGCTCCCTCCGGTCGCTCGCAATGACAATTAAGGTGTATAATTTTTATCGAGAAAGACTATAGCGGGATATCCGCGCAGCTTCAAATTCAAACATTGTTTTTTCCTGCTTTTCTTTCTTCCGGCTTTTGTCTAGGCTGGTTCGGCATTCACTCCTTTATCCAAGCGAACCCGGAGACGCCTGCCATGGTTCAACTGACCCTGCCCAAAAACTCGAAAATCGGTCAAGGCCGCAAGATCGACGCGGCGAACGGCGCGAACGGCGCGCGAACCTTCAAAATTTATCGTTACGACCCGGAGACGGGAGACAATCCAAGATGGGATTATTTCACGATAGACCTGACCAAATGCGGGCCGATGGTTCTCGATGCGCTCCTGTATATCAAGAACGAGATTGATCCGACGCTGACGATGCGCCGGTCCTGCCGGGAAGGGATTTGCGGGTCCTGCGCGATGAATATCGACGGGACGAATACGCTGGCCTGCACAAAGCCGATCGAGGATGTCCGCGGCGAGGTTCGGATCGCGCCGCTGCCCCATATGCCGGTCCTGAAGGATCTCGCGGCCGATCTCGACCACATTTATGCGCAATACGGCAGTATTGAGCCGTGGCTGAAAGCCGGGAGCCCGCCCCCTTCGCGGGAAAGGCTTCAAAGCCCGGAAGACGCCGATGCGCTGAACGGCCATGACGGGCACGGCCCGGCGGCTTGTATTCTGTGTTTTTGCTGTTCGACGGGATGCCCGTCCTACTGGTGGAACGGAGATCGCTTTCTCGGACCGTCGATCCTGCTACAGGCGTATCGCTGGCTGATCGACAGCCGGGATGAGGCGGCAGGAGAGCGGCTCGACGCGCTCGAAGATCCGTTCAAACTCTACCGCTGCCACACGATTATGAACTGCACGAATACCTGTCCCAAAGGCCTGAACCCGGCCGAATCCATCGCCGAGATCAAGAAGATGATCGCCGAGCGGGGATAGAGCGGGCACAAAACTCTAAAACAGAGACTTGAACATGATCTCTGTCTTGCAGTCCGCGCTGTACATCTGGATCATTTTTTCATTCAGCTTCAGGGTCTGGGAGCAGCTGGACACGCCCTCGACCGGAACCTTCTGCGTCTTTCCGTCTTCGCCCGGAAGCGGCATGTCACCCTTTTCCCGTGATTTGGTCTCGACAACCGCGCGTTTGCCGTCCGAAGAAATTTTGATGTCCTTGATCGTCACATCCGTTTCATAGTCACTGAGCGATTTTTTGCCGTCGAGAACGCTCTCGATGAACTGTTCTTTATCAAGACTCAGCGCGTTTTCCTGAGAGGGGAAGCCGGGAATGCGATAAGTCATTTCAGAGCGGAAAAATCCTTTTTTATCGAGATGGCGGTCAAGATAAACCGAGACTTCATCGGCACTCATTCTTGTCTTTCCGGAGGTCACATCCGTTGTTTTTTCGATGAATACCCTGACATTGTCTTCATTCAGGCGAGACACTTTTTTATCATCACGCGCAAATCCCTGAACCGGGACCACCAGGCACAGATAAGCCATGAATGCCGCATACAGAATCACCTTCGGCTTTTTCTCTGACATCATTTTCCGAACTCCCCCTTTACCCCCTGTTTGCTTTTGCCCGGAGCTTTTCTTTATTATCTCACATAATCATAAACTCTTGTTTAAGATCCTGAATCCGTCATGTCCATGTATGCAGACATGCCGCCAGACAGTCTTCAACCTCCATGAGAGTGGCAGAATCGGTCTTGATTAGCAATCTCTTATATCGATCCGTCTCGCCGGAGACGATTTCCAGAGAAGAGCGCGGAAGGTTCAGGATCTTTGCCAGATACTAGACCTTTTTCCTAACTGGCTATTTTGCACCAAACCGGCGTGAAAACGCCTTCTCACAAAATATCTCAGTTACGTTTGTGTTTTTTATCGTGCCGATCTTCCCCCTTTTTACAAAACCTGTCAAAATTGGCGTTCGGTAACGATTGACGGTACGGTACGATACGGCATGGCTCTTTCCATTCCATTTCTTGAGGCGCCCTCTCCCAATCACGGTCCCCGCGCGGCGGGTGTGCCGCTTGCGTGGATCGTGCTTCATTATACGGGCATGGAAACGGACGAGGCGGCCCTGCGGCGGCTATGCGACCCACAGGCGAAAGTCAGCGCCCATTTCATGATTGAGGAGGACGGCCGGATGTTCCTCCTCGTCGACCCGGCGCGCCGGGCGTGGCATGCCGGACGCGGTTTCTGGCGCGGAATCCGGGACGTCAACAGCGCCTCGATCGGGATCGAGCTCGTCAATCCCGGTCACGAGCATGGTTATCGTCCTTTTCCGCAGACGCAAATCGATGCGCTGTGCGCGCTCCTTGATAATCTTTCCGGGCAATACGGAATTCCGCGCACGAACCTCCTGGGGCATAGCGATGTCGCCCCCGGCCGCAAGGAGGACCCCGGAGAGCTGTTTCCATGGCGCACGCTTGCCGAGCGGGGGTTCGGGATCTTCCCGGATGCCTGTGAGAATACGGCGGCCGGGCCGGATGACGAAACCCGCCTCGCGGAGATCCTGCACGAGATCGGCTATGATCCGGACGTCGCGCCGGAGGATCTTTTGACGGCGTTCGCGCGACATTACGCGCCGCAGGCTCTGGCGGATCTCTCGCCGGCGCGGCTTCTGCCGGTCGCGCATGCCTTGCAATCTGTCATAAAAAATGCCACATAAATCCTCGGCCAGAAGACCGGGTGGCTGCGTGACGGCGCTAATGTCGCCGGCATGAGGAAAGTCCGGGCTTCACGGAAACACGGTGCCGGGTAATGCCCGGCGGGAGCGATCCCAGGGAAAGTGCCGCAGAAAACAAACCACCTCCCCACACGTGTGTGGGGAGGTAAGGGTGAAAAGGTGCGGTAAGAGCGCACCGCGCATCCGGTAACGGAGTGTGGCAAGGTAAACCCCACCGGAAGCAAGACCAAATAGGGGCCGCACATGATGCGTTTCCGCATCGCGGCCCGGGTAGGTCGCGCGAGGCGGACGGTAACGTCCGTCCCAGATGAATAGTCACCCCTGTCCGTTTTCGAACGGGCAGGACAGAACCCGGCTTACAGGTCTTCTGGCCAAAATTGTTTTTTAAAAGAAAGCTTTGCCGTGCAAAAAACCATTCTTTCGATCCAGTCTCATGTTGCCTTCGGGTATGTCGGAAACCGGGCCGCCGTGTTCCCGCTCCAGCGGCTCGGGCATGACGTTATGGCCGTGAATACCGTGCAGTTTTCCAATCACACCGGCTATGGCGCGTGGCGCGGCGAAATTTTTTCGCCGGAGCACATCACCGACCTTCTGACCGGGCTTGAGGAACGCGGAGCGCTCGACGGGCTGAACGTGCTTCTGACCGGTTATATCGGCAGTGCCGCGCTCGGCGCGGTCGTCGTGAAAGCGTATGAACGCCTCAAAGCCCATAATCCGAACATGATCTGGTGTTGCGATCCGGTCATGGGGGATGTCGGGCGCGGATTTTTCGTGCAGGAGGGCATTCCCGGCTTTTTCCAGAGCGAGGCCCTGCACCGCGCGGATATCCTCACCCCGAACATGTTTGAACTGAGCGCCCTGTCCGGCTTTGGCGTGACGACGCGCCGCGCCGCGCATGACGCCTGCCGCCGCCTTCACGAACAGGGCGGGCCGGAGATGATCCTCGTTACGTCATTCACAGAGGACGGCGACGATCCGCAGGAGATCGAGATGCTGCTCTCCCTTAAATCCGGCGCGCTGTTTTCCGTCGCGACGCCGAACCTGCCGCTCGTCCCGCCCCCGAATGGGGCCGGAGACGCAACGGCGGCGCTGTTTACCGGTTATCTTCTGAAAGGTCTTCCGCCGGAGGATGCCCTCGCCCAGACGGCCGAAGCCGTCTTTTCGCTCTTTGAGGCGACACAGGCCTCCGGCCGGCGGGAGTTGGCCATGACCGCCGCGCAGAATGCATTCACCCTTTCCCCCGCTCCGCGCTTTCCCGTGCGCAAGGTGGGGTGAGGAAGGGAGGCGGCCTCTATTGGAGAGACGGTGGTTTGGTATCGTGTACAACAACCGTGGCTCGCCCGGGTTCTACAGCCTGATCAGACTGGACCTCCTGTACATAGGCGTCCATGCTTTTCAGTGCCGAAACCACTCCGTACCGTTCATACCCCGCCATGCGTTGTTCGATTTCTTTTGCATGAATGTCAAACGTGTAGTCCGGATCACATTCCCCTGCACGATATTGAGCAATCCGCTCGAAAGCATCATCAATCCCGATTTCGTTTTTCATGAAAGCCGCCGCGAAAGAATCTGCGAACAATTCCTTCTGCTCTGCGCTGCAGTCCCGACCGCCAAAATGTGATGAATGAATTGTATGACCGATTTCATGAAGCGTCGTGTATATCAGGTCCAGCCGTCCATCTCTATCAAGATCGCGATCCTTCCCGGAAATCTGCCTGGCGCAAATGCCCACGAAATCGACGGACGTCCCGTCATCCAGCTTAAGGGGGTCCATATCGGCAACCGAGCCGGACAGGGAAATCTCCTGCCGAATATCTTCATATCTGGCTGCGATCCGGCGCTTTGACTCCTCCGACAGGTCGTCTCTGGCCCAGAGGGTTTCAAGATACTCCGCATGAAATTTTTCAAGCGCCGCCTGATCAGCTGTAGAAATACGCGCGTCACCGGATACGCCCGGAACAACAACCAGATTGATACCTTCGAGATCCTGCTCCAGCCTTTTCTCTACAGTATCCAGAACCTTAAAAAGATCCTCTATTCTTTCCGCTGCACGTACCACCATTTTTTGTCCCTCGCTATATGACATTATCTCGGAAACCGGGTAGCTTCCTTTCAGGCACATTATTACACATAATATTTTTAGTCAATCTTTTTTCTTAACTATAAGAGCCTCTGCAAAAACCTCTTTTTCGTCATCCCCGCGAAAGCGCATGACTATCCGGGAAAAGGTTAACGCGCAATCCCGGAACATAGGCGAGCTTTGAAAACCGACAGGTTTTCATCTGGCGAGACTTGGTATCCGGGATCTCTATCAGGAGACCCCGGCTCTGCGCAAAACCTCCGCTTATGCGGAGCTTCTGCTTGTCCGGGGTTACGGATTTTGGGGATATCAACCTTTTTCCGGACAGTAGTGCGCGAAGACGAGGATGACGATGTCTGTGTAAAAGAGGGCTTTGGCAGAGCTTCCGATATCTTTTCAGGCGATTGCCCTATTGCCGCATTTAGAACACGTGATCCTTCGGCTTTATGTAACAGACGACATCGCGATTTCGCCTCCTCAATAATCTGGTCAAAGGTCCGCGTTTCCAGTCCGCTTGTGCGGCCTTGCTCGATTACGGATTGGAAAGCGCGGTCATTTTCCATCCCCCTCACCCCTTGCGGGTCAGGAGTTCGGCGATCTGGACGGCGTTGAGAGCCGCGCCTTTGCGCAGGTTGTCCGCCACACACCAGAAATTCAGGCCGTTTTCGACGGTCGGATCTTCACGCAGGCGGCTGACGAAGACGTCGTCCTCGCCTTGAATCTCGGCCGGGGTCACGTATTCGAGATCCGATTCGAGGTCGATCAGCGTTACCCCTTTCGCACCGCGCAGGGCTTTCCGGGCAGCACTCAGGGGGACCTCCCCGTCAAACTCGACATTCACCATTTCCGCATGACCGATAAAGATCGGAACGCGCACGCAGTTCGCGCAGACCTTGATTTTTGAATCGAGGATTTTTTTTGTCTCCACGACCATTTTCCATTCTTCCTTGGTCTCCCGGCTGTCCATAAATTTGTCGATGTGCGGGATCGCGTTGAACGCGATCTGTTTTGTGAATTTTTCCGGAGACGGGTGTTCGTTCATATAGATCCCCCGCGTCTGGTCGAACAACTCGTCCATCGCGTCCTTGCCCGCGCCCGAGACGGACTGGTAGGTCGAGACAACGACACGGCGGATTTTCGCGACATCGTGAAGCGGTTTCAGCGCGACGACCATCTGAATCGTCGAACAGTTCGGGTTCGCGATGATGTTCTTTTTCGTATGTTCGGCCAAAGCGTCCGGGTTGACTTCCGGGACGATGAGCGGGACGTCCGGGTCCATACGGAAATAGCTCGTATTATCGATAACGACCGCGCCTGCGGCAGCCGCTTTCGGGGAGAATTCCGCGGAAACGGATGCGCCCGGAGACGAGAGGACGATATCTATTCCCTTGAAATCGAATTTTGCGAGATCCTGAACTTTCAGGGTTTTATCACCGAAAGACACTTCCTTTCCCGCCGAACGGGCCGAGGCCAGCGCGACCACTTCATCCGCCGGAAAGTTACGCTCTTCCAGTATCGCGAGCATTTCACGCCCGACATTTCCCGTCGCCCCGACAACCGCTACTTTGTATCCCATTTATGCACTCCTGTTCCTTCTTCACCGGTTTGTTTATTAAAGCGTATTCTATCTCTCTCCCGTGGGGAGAGGTCGTGAGCTTCTTGTTTCACAAGAAGCAAGCGGGTGAGGGGCGTAAAAAACAGATGAATCGCGAAGACGCAAAGACGCGAAGGGATTTACGAAAACTTCGCGCCTTCGTGCCTTCGCGATTCAAAAACAGTTATTCATCCATCACCATTCTATCTGTCCCTCACCCATTCTTTCTCCCCCACAGGGGAGAGGGCCTACTTGTGTATAAGCCCTAAAAATATATACGAAATCCTTGCATGCCTGTCGAGCCGAAGAGTCTCTTTCGCGCGGTTTTCTTTTTTGATCTTCTTCGACCTCCGGAATTTGTGTTACCCTTTTAACCTCAGCTATGGATAAGAGGGCTTTAAAATCTTATAAACCAACCGTCATCCCGGCGAAAGCCGGGATCCAGTTTTTAAAAACCACTAAGATCCCTA
>JANQFU010000024.1 GCA_028277665.1 Alphaproteobacteria bacterium
GGCGCAAAAACGGCGCATACCGGGAGTATGTAACGCTTTTTGCAACAAAGTGGACGGGCAAAAAGACAAGCAAGGTGATGAACTTATTTTTTGACGAGACCTAAAATCAGAACAGAACTGGAGAAGGACACCCGACAAATGACAACTGCGCACGCGCCTGCGCCCGGACAAAGCCCGGCCCTTATCCGCTACGCCTGCAGAGCTCTCGACTACGCAGCCTATATACACCGGCCGGCACTCTGGCCTGCCATCTCCAGAAACATCGCGCACAAACTCTCCGGCAAAATCCCGGACCGTGCGAAGTGCAACGCCGACCGGGCCGAAGCCTCGCAGTGGTGCGCACAGCACTGCATACCCCATGAAGACCTTCTACATGCGCTCTTCCCCGGAGAGCGCACCTGCGAAGATCCGCAGGCCGCGTTCCCGGATGTCTACAAAGACGCGCAAGCCCGCGTCGACGCGATCCCCTGTAAAATGGGCGGGGCGGCGGACTGCAGCCTTCTTTATACGCTTTGCCGCAAACTCGGCGCACAGACAGTCATCGAAACCGGCGTGGCCTGCGGCTGGTCGTCGCTCGCCGTCCTCCTGTCAATGAAAGACAAAAAAGACGCCCGTCTATACAGCGTCGACCTCCCGTATTTCGAGCGGCATAACGACAAATGGGTCGGGACGGCCGTCCCGGAAGACACGAGCCTCCGCAAAAACTGGACCCTCTTCCGCATGGCGGACCGCGAAGCCCTTCCGAAAATTTTTGCGAAAGTAAAACACGCCGATCTGATCCATTACGATTCCGACAAAAGCGCAGAAGGCCGCCTGTGGGCCTATCCCCAACTATGGGACAGGCTCCGGCCGGGCGGAATCCTGATATCCGACGACATTCAGGACAATTTGGGCTTCGCGCAATTCTGCAACGATAGAGGACTAACGCCCCTGATCGTCAGCAAGGACGCGACAAACTATGTCGGCATCCTGAAGAAAAGTTAAAACATGTACTTCAAGCCCGATACGCAAACCGCCCTGACCACCGAACAGGAAAAAGACAAGGACGCAAAAACAAAAATCGTGTTCATCCTGCCGACCCTTCTGGCCGGAGGCGCAGAGCGCGTCTTGATCACACTCATGAACCGGCTGGACCGCACGCGCTACGCGCCGGAATTTATCGTCCTCGACGAACAGGGCCCCCTGAGATCCTGGATCGATCCGGAAATCCCCTGCCACACGCTCGGCCACAAACGTGTCCGGGAGTCTCTGCCGGGACTTTATAAACTCCTGCGAGACATCAAGCCGGAGATCGCCGTCTCAACGCTCGCGCATATGAATTTTGCGCTGCTCATCCTCGGCGCGCTATTCCCGCGGATGCGCACAATCGTCCGCGAAGCGAATATCCCGTCCTCCATCATCGAAAATATCAAAACGCCGTGGATTTTGCGTCAGGCATACCGAATTCTGTACCCGGGCGCAGATCTGGTCCTCTCACCCGCGCAGTGCATCATAGATGAATTCCGGGATTACCTGAACATGTCGACGAAAAACCACGCGCTGCTGCATAACCCCGTCGACACCGCCCGCATCAGACAGGACACCGCTCTGGAAACAGACCCAGACCCGGCCCCAACCCTGCGCCTGCGCTTTGTCTGCGCAGGCCGCCTGCACTATCAAAAAGGATTCGATCGCCTGATCGCGCATCTTCCAGCACTCGCCCCGGAAAGTGGAGCCGACTGGCGCCTGACCATCCTCGGCACCGGCACAGAGCATGACGCCCTCCAAGGCCTGATCGACAAACACAATCTCGCGCAACACGTCACTCTGTTCGGCCATAGCGACAACCCGTGGAAACACATCGCAGCGGCCGACGCCTTCCTGCTCCCCTCACGATGGGAAGGCCTGCCGAATGTCGTGCTGGAATCCCTCGCCGCCGGAACGCCGGTCATCGCGACAACAGAATCCGGTGGGATCGGAGAAATCGCGGAGCTGGCCGGACCGGACAACGTCAAGCTCGCGGACGACATGCCCGCCTTCATCGCGCACATGAACAAAGTCATCCCCGCAGCCCTTGACGCAACAACGCCGCCGCCGCGAACAACTTTCCGCCCGTCCCTCCTCCCCGAAAATTTCGAGATGAACGCCGTCCTCACCCGCTTTGAACATCTTTTGAGCTTGAATACGAGCTCAACCATACCTCCTGCCCCTTGACAAAACCCGAATAATATAGGAATATAATCTCCATAAACGCCGCGAGTCTATCCGGCGTTTTTTTATACCCGAAATTCACCACGCGGCATTTCTCAAAAGAGGGCCGCCTTTTTATATGCGCGAGGAACCTCCCATGAAAATCAAACTGAACAAACCTTTTGCATCAAACACCGCTGTAGATGAATCCGACGTCCGGCGGATTAAAAAAGCATTAAACCGCCTTGGATATTACCAACCTTACGAAAAAACGGGTATTACAGGGATTCCGGATATAGCTGTCTTCACTGCGGTCAAGAAATTCCAAAAAGATCAAGGACTGCACCCGACTGGAATGGTAAAGCCGGAAGACGAGACAATAAAGGCACTCAGCGATGAAACAGGAAACAAAAAGACAGGGAAATACATTTGGCGAACAGTCGGTGATGAAAGAGTGCGAAAAACTCACGCCGCCTTAAATGGAACAATCCGCGATTATGCCGATTCTCCAGATCCGATGGAAGAACACAATTGCCGTTGCTGGGCAGAGCCTTTGGAAAAATCTACCAAAAACCGTAATTGTAGAGAAGAAATAGAGGCATACATAGAGGCAGAAAAAAGGGTTGAATATTTAAGCGAAAAAATAAACGATTTGCTCTTACGCTTAGAAGAACTGCGCAATGAAAATAACTCTATTGTAAAAAAAGCTCAGAAAAATATAGGAAGCCAAATTGTTGCCTTTATACTAACATTACCTTTTGACAGAATCGGTGTTCTCGGCGAGTTATTGCGCAAATATTTTGGGAATGTCATCAGCAATGAACTTCTTCAAGCTGCGGACGAGTTTATGCGCCGGTTGCAGGTTGTAAAAGAAAAGATACAATACACAAAGGACCAGATCACTATGACTTTTGCCTTATTGGAAAGATCAGCAGAAGAATTGGAAACATCAAAAACAAATCTGGAAGAATGCAAAAGAAATGAAAATCAAATCAAATAACATAAGAAAGAAAAAACATACAAAAAAATTAATAAGATTTTTTTTGTATCTGACATTTTTTGCCATTTTTATATATATTTCACTTTGGGGAATAACTTTCTGGAAAATGGAAAGCTACAAAATCGACAAAAAAGAGATGTTCTCAGACCTCCTGAAAGAGATTCCGGCGTGATATTGTGATTTCCGATTAGAATAAGACATATTCTTATCGGAAATTGTACCGAGCAAAGCCCAAGAGACACATGGGCGTCCGTAAGGACGGAAGCATGCCCAAGGGCGCATGGGCAAGTGAAGGCTCGCATTTAAAATGTCCTATTTTAAATGCGAATAACTATAAGAATTTTTTCGATCAATGAAACGGAAAATCCCCGTTTTCACGGGGATGACAGTCTATGGGGTTTTCAGCAAACGCCTAAACAATCTTGCGAATACCCTCAAGCCGGGCATCGATATCGGAAAGAAAGGCTTTTTCGAGCGTACGCAGACCTTCGCGGTCCTTATCCCGCCGGAGAAGATAACGCACCGTCCGGCCGTCTTCCGGCAGGAAATGCACCCGGCGGCAGGCGTCCCCGCCAATGTCCGCGCTCGCCACATTCAGGCCTTTTTTCAAGAGATAGCCGCGCGCAAAAATGTAATTCTTAAGCCCGCTATCGATAATATCCTCGAGCACCGTCGACCCGCCGAACACTTTAAGACGCACACGGCCTTTTCCGGCCCCGAAATGCTTCATCGAACGGATCAGGCATTCAATCAGATTCTCGGCATACTCGACCGCCGCCGCGTCAACATTGCGCGAATCCGAAAATTCGCGCAAAACCGACTCCGGCAAAAGGAAATGACACATCCCGGCAAGGTTCAACCCGGGATCATGCACACAGATCAACACCCCGGACCCGACATCGGCGACCAGCATCTTCCCCGGATCGTCGAGACATTCATAAGCGCCCGGCGGCACACGAACAGGCTTCGCGTCGAACTGCGCATTAAAGAACGCATCGTAATCGGGATGCGCGCGGCGTTCGTCTTTCGTCTGATTTCTGGATTGGTTCATCTGATCCCCGCAAACACGTCAAACCACAGGAAACAACTTTAACACAAACCGGAAGAACAGTACCATGCATAAACAGAGGCGATCCCCTCACGAAGCAGCCGCACCGAAAAATCCGGATGCTCTCCCCAACCAAGCGTCTGCTGAATGCGGGAGCAATCAAGACGCTTGCGCATGACACCGTCCGGCATGGAAGGATCGAACGACACGCGCCCGCCATAACCGGTGACATCTGCCATCATCGCGGCCAGCGCGGCAATGCTGATTTCCTCCCCGCCGATATTGATCCAGTTCTGCGCGGAATCTTCCGGCGCGTAAACTTCGGCAAGCCGGAGCAATGCCGCCGCAAGATCATCGACATGTAAAAACTCGCGCAAGGGCCGACCGCTCCCCCAAAAACTCAGATCCGCCACACCGGCCGCACGCGCGCGATGCATCTGCGCCATCATGGCCGGCAGGACATGCGCCCGCAAGGGATCGAAACGGTCATACGGACCATACAAATTACACGGCATCACACTAAAATAAGCTCGCCCGTATTGTGCAGCATAATAACTGCACAATTTTAGAATCGAGATTTTTGCAAGCGCATAGCCCTCGTTACTCGGCTCAAGCACAGAAGACAGCAAAGCCTCCTCACGGATCGGCGAAAGCGCGTCGCGGGGATAAATACAGGAGGAACCCAAATTCATAAAACGCGCGCAATCAGCGGCATGCGCGGCATCAAGCAAATTTACGCCCATCAAAATATTTTCACCAAGATACGCAGCCTTCTCGCGCGTGTTATCCAGGATCCCGCCAACACGACCCGCACAATGAAAAACAAGCGCAGGGCGATGCTGCACAAAAAAATCAAAAACAGCGGAGCGATCCGTAAGGTCAAGATCGTCCCGCGCAGCAACAAGAGGCACAAGTCCCCGCGCCTCCAGCGCCCGGCAAACAGCCCGACCGACAAGCCCACGATGTCCACTGACAAAGATTTTTCGCCCGTCCTCAGGCAGCCTGAACATAGACATTGGAAACACACTCCTGTCCACCCTCTGCGGAAACTTGCGCCGCGCGCACCATATCGCGGACGAGATCGGAGAATGTTTTCTCCGGCCGCCACCCGAGCTGCGCCGCCGCCTTCGCGGCATCCGCCTGTAAACACGGCACATCGACCGGCCGGAAAAGCGCAGGGTCAACAGCAATCAAAACACGGCCCGATACGGCATCCCGCGCAATCTCGCGCGCCCCTTCTCCCTGCCAGAGAAGCCGGACACCAAGCTCCGCAAAGACGGCCTCGGCAAACGCGCGAACGCTATGGGTCCGCCCCGTCCCGAGAACAAAATCATCCGCCCGGTCATGACGCAGGATCATCCACATCCCGCGCACATAATCGGCGGCATGCCCCCAGTCCCGGCACGCATCGAGATTGCCCAGACGCAAAGGCTCCGCCCCGCGACCGGACAAAACGCGAATGGCGCCCTGCACGATTTTGGACGTCACAAAATCGGGACTGCGCGCCGGACTTTCATGATTAAAAAGAATACCGTTCGAGGCAAAAAGACCATAGGCCTCGCGATAATTCACGACACTCCAATACGCAAAAAGTTTCGCCGTCGCATAAGGGCTGCATGGCCGAAAAGGAGTCGCCTCACTTTGGGGTGCGGGCGCATCCCCGAAGAGTTCGGAGCTGGACGCCTGATAAAACCGGACGGCCGCCCCGGCATCATGGAGGCGCAGAGCCTCCAGCCAGTTCAAAACGCCGAGCCCGTTAATCTGGGCCGTGGCCATCGGCGTCTCAAAACTCTCGGCGACATGGCTCATCGCGGCGAGATTATAAATCTCGTCCGGCGCAAGCCGATCGATCAAGCGCGCAAGAAACAGCCCGTCCGTCACATCTCCGCTCAAAAAAGAAAAGCAGTCATGCTGCAACAAATACGAAGGAAGACGCGCCTCTGCCGCTTCCGGCTCCCAGCGCGCCAGACCGTAAACCCGGTAACCTTTGCGCAACAGAAACGCCGCCAGAGCCGTTCCGTCCTGACCGCAAACACCGGAAATAAGGGCCGTTAAACCTGACACACTGCCTTACCTATGGAAATATTCATGGTTGCACTGCGCAACCATAAACCCATACCATTGTAGGCAGATGAAATAAAGAGGAGATTAGGTCACACCCGGTGCGCCCAGAGGAAACACCGGAGAGGACACGGCAATAGGACCAGTTTCGCTGGTAACCGGACAATAAACCCCTTCGTTAAATGCCTGACATCTATCGGTCACACCATCGAGAGCAACGCCTATCCTGGCAGCAAGAATAGTGTCCTGACCCGCAGATGGGCCCCTGCTCGAAGGTACCAGAGAAACATCCGTTCCCAGACACGCCGACAAATCCTGCCCAACACAGAGAACGCCCCCGTCATAAAGTGTACCAGCCATAAGCGGACCAGACATCGTTTTACCCTCAATTCAACTCAAAAAAACCAGTTCACTTTTTCTTACATGTCTCCCACGCGGCGGACTTCGACATAGGCGGTATTCGTGATATATGTCGGGAAATCGCCTTCCCCGTCATATTCCACGAGACCGACCTGCGGAAATCGGGCCAATCGCCGGAAGACTTCTTCGTTGTCGCAGGTAATATCGGCAATTTCCTCAAAGCCTGAACGGAACTGGATATCTTCAGGACTGACACTGACGGTCAGAGGCTCGCCGCGCGGTAAATTCTCGGGGACCACGATCACGATCGAGTTCCCTTCGCCTAACAGAAAATGACACCGCTCAAACATCCGCAACCTTCCTTAGATTTAAGAATGCCTGAGAAAAGTTAACAATCCGTTAAGATTTATGAAAGAAAGGTGAACAAAAGATAAAATATTGTTTATTCTGAAAATTGCTCAAGAAGACGCTGCAACTCGATATGTCTGGCGCGCGTTAAAGCCTCGTAGCATTGGCGATCGACAAGATCTTCCTGTCCTGTCCCCGTAGCCATCGCGCGTTTCCAGGTGCAATTCGCCGCCCGGTAATCCTCAAAAGCGGCCTGAGACTCCCAAAAAGCCGGGCGGGAGGCGAGCCCGTTATCGATATCGTAAACCCGGAGCTGGCTCGAAAGACGCATCACCAGGTCCTCAAATGAATCCTTTAATTCAAAATGAGTGTTAACCGGCGCATTTTTCTCAATAACGGAAGACACCTCCGGTTTATGAAGCGGCGCCGCCAAAGACATCGGAGCCGTTTCAGTCTCGCGGGAAGACTTAATTTCCGAAGAAAAAGGGGAAGGGGAAGAGGAAAGAGGAGCAGAGAGAGAAGACAGGTTTTTTCTCGGAACATCACCCCACCGTGCCGGTAACGCGTCTATCCGTGCCTGATAATAATCCGACAAACACTTGTCGGGACGAATGCCGTCGTCACGGCTCTGTTCCCGGCAACCGTCCCGTCCGGCCAGCCAGTTGTCCTGCTCCTGCGTTAAAGCGACCTGCGCATAATCGGGAAGACGGAGCCTCAAATCTTCCAGCGTTACAGATAACTGGCGATGTAATCTTGCCAGACGTGTATCCTGGCAAATAATTTTCTCGGACCAGTTTCGAACATTCGCGCAATCGAAACCCGTACGAAGCGTCTGCGCCGAAACGGCAGACGTTTTTCCGTCAAAAACGGGCAAAAATATACACAAAATAACAAAAACGGCAAAAAAAGGCCTGTACATATTCTCTTCCCGGTTTCTATGTGTTAGATCACAACAGCGCGCATTTTCGCATAACAAACAAAGAACCGCACCATGTTTTTTCACCCCTCGCCTTCAACAAACCGAGAAAGCTCGGCAAGCTCTGCGATCTTTATTTCATCGCTGAATTCCGGAGGCGCGGAACGCGTCGTCAGTCACGTCCTGAACGGTCGCGAGAAGCAAGGAAAACACACAAGCCTGATCACGCTTGCACCTGCGGAAGACGATCATTATCCCGTTCCAAAAACAACCCGGAGAATTGTTCTCGGGCTGTATGCGCCAAGCGGCAACCCGCTCCGCGCGCTCACATACAATTTTCGCCGGATCGTCGCGTTACGCAAAATACTTAAGAAAGAGCGGCCAGAAAACCTGATTTCTTTCCACATCGAAGGAAACGTCATAGCCATTCTGGCCGGGATGGGGCTCCCTACACGGATTATTATTTCCGAACGCAACGACCCGGACAGGCCCCATAAAAGCCGGATCTGGAATTTCCTGCGCAACCGCCTGTACAAATACGCAGACCTTCTGACAGCAAACAGCCGTGTGAATGCCGAAAAACTGAAACGCTTCGCCCCGGAAAATAAAATCGCCTTCCTGCCGAATCCCGTCGTTCCCCCAAAACGGATCCCGCCGGTCATTGAGCGTTCGTACGAATTCTTGCACGTCGGACGGCATGTCCCCGATAAATGCCTCAACATTCTTCTGAAAGCCTTTGCGGATATCACAGGCGACATCCCTCAGTGGAAACTCCGCCTTGTCGGACATGGCCCGCTCACAGAGGCTTTAAAAAGCTACGCGCAAAGACTCGAAATCCCGCCCGCCCGGATCATCTGGCAGGGCAACGTCCCGGATCCGGCCATTTTCTACAAAAGCGTCGCCGTTTTCGTCCTGCCGTCCCGGTTCGAAGGCATGCCGAACGCCCTCCTCGAAGCGATGAGCTGGCACCTCCCGTCCATTATCACGGATGCGACGCCGGGACCGATGGAACTGATCACACATAACGAAAACGGATTGATCATCCCGGCGGAAAACCCGAACGCGCTCTCAAGCGCCATGAAACAACTGGCCGGGGATATGGACCTGCGCGCGCAGATGGCCGTCGAACAGGAAAAACACCTGACGCCCTACCGGTTTGAGGATGCGCTTGCATCCTGGAACAGCATCTTGTCATAGACAGCCATCACGCGATCCGCATGGAGGGAGAGAGAAAACCGTCCGCGCGCCATATCGAGCGCATTCGTAACAATATCGCAGGAAAGCGCGGAATCACCGCAAAGCGCAAAAATTTTCTCCGCGAACAGATCCGGCCTGTCCTTGTCGCATAAAAATCCGCTCACGCCGTCCTCGATATACTCGACATGCCCGCCGTCGCGGGACGCCACGACCGGCGTTCCGGCCAGCATGGATTCAATCAGCGTCCGTCCGGACGCCTCGTCAATCGCAGGCGCGACACTGACATCGCACCCGGCGAGAAAAAGCATCGGATCCGGATCGAACCCGAGAAAGGCCACACGCTCCTCAAGCCCGGACGCACGCACCGCCGCTGCGAAGGCCCCCTCCATCCCTTCATAGGCTCGCCCGATCAGCAGGAACCGCGCATCGCCAAATCCGGCTTCAAACCACTGCCGCGCAATTTCAACGAAGAACAGAGGGCGCTTGCGCGGTTGAAGATTGGCCGCCATGCCGATCAGGGGCACGCCGTCCGGCGTGTCCACACGCAAACGCAAAGCCTGCCGCGCCGCTTTTTTATCCGGGACAGGCGCACTTGTATCGTAAGGCGCATCGATAAAAGACGATTTGCGTGCAACAAATCCCGGAAACGTATCGACGACATACCGCGAAATCCCGGCAACATGATGCGCCAGAAAAAAGGTCAAACGCTTTTCAAGATCCATTTCTTTAAGCGGACCGCGCTGAAAATGAAAGAATTTTACGCCCGACATCCGCGCAGGAAGGGCCCACATCGTCCGCATCAATTTCTCATTCGTCTGCACAATACCTGTTCTGTGCAAGCGCAGATAATGCTGCATTTCCCCAAGCATGCGCCGGATCGCAGGCCAGTTCCGGGGCGCAAGATCGGCTTTGGAATTGAGAAGAACGGGCAAAGCCAGAACATCAAACGAAACGCCCTGTCCTCTCAGGTAATCGGCAAGCGGTCCATCTCCGCAATTCAGAACAACCCGCGCACGATAACGTAGCGGGTCCAGCGCCTTAATCAGCGCCGTCGTGGAAATATGGCTCCCGCCGAGCGTTCGCCCGTCAAAAGGAAACAGAACATTAACCGCTTCACTGTGCATGTGTATGTGCATCCGTTTACGCCGCCTTCAATGCGGCCAGCGCCGCCGGATTATCCCGCGACATCAAAGCCATGATCTGCTCGAAAATATGAACGGCAATCTCTTCATGCGCATCCGTCAGCTTCGCATCAACCCCACCCCAGAACAATTCGGTCGGAAAATCGAAACTCCGCGCATAAATACAGGCCAGAAAACGAAGAAGATCGTCATCGGAAGCCGGAGAGGTTTTCAATGCCGCCGCAATCGCTCCGCCGATTTGCGTCAAATCCGGACACGGCAGGATACTGCCCTTAACCTCTGTAAACGGTGACGGGCCGATTGTAATCGCCGGACGCTGCAGCAAAAGGCTTTCCCACGCGACCGTCCCGGTAATCGTAATATTGAGCAAAGACATCTTGATCAACGCCATGGAATTTTCCATCGGGTGCGCAAGCCGCACACTCGGAAGCGCCGCGACCTGCCGGTAAAAATCAAGCGGCCGCGACCCGACAAAAGAGGGATGTTCCTTGACGACCAGATCCGTATCAAGCGGCATCTGTTTCGAAATCGCCTCAATAACCGCAAACTGGTTCGTATGATACGGAGACGTGACCATCGTCGAGGCTTCCGGATTCACATGCAGCGGAAAGTAAATAAATTTCTTTCCCTGCAAATCCCGCTCGGTCACATAATCGTCCCGGTTCATCGTCCGCCAGGCCCGCCACGGCGTTTTGATATAGGACAAAATACGCCGAACCGGCCGCTCGCCGCGCACCGGCCGCGCACCGTAACGCAGCGGATAGAGAATCTCCCGCACGCTTTCCTGCAGAACGACCCTCACAACATTCACGGGATGATATTTTTTCCGCCGCCACGCGCGGACCGTTTTTTCGGTATCGGGAATCTTGTCGCTCGATGCGCGGAATTCGTCCAGATAAGCCCGCGCCCGATCCATCCAGGGCGCAAGCGCATCCTTGTTTTTTGCCCCGCCCTTATAAGCGCCGGTAATTTCGCGCAGCATAAAATATTCGGATGTATCGACGAAATAACGAAACTGCACACGCGAATACTGCAAAACATAGACCGGCACGCCGAAATGCCGGGCGACAGCCGCCATTGCCAGCGCCTGAATACCGGCCACGACATAGAGATGCACAAAATCCGGGCGGTCCTTCTCAAAAATCTCGAACAGATAATCGAGAAGCCGGACGATATAATTGCGAACATGATCCGGATCCCGGGCATAGCGGGCAAGATCGTTATCAAAGGTTTCCGCCCCCGTCACATAGCCGCTGCCGAGATTCCGGTCAGAGACCAAAATTCGGCGCAACACGTCCGTCCCGAGCGTTTCCTGATAAAAACGCAACCGGTCTTCGTCCAGAGGCGCACGCATCCACGCGCGTTCCAGATCCGCAAAATTATCGGTCCGCGTCATGTTCAATCCGCGAGCCGCCGCACAATTTCTCCAGTACCCCGCAGCATAATCGTTCGAAGCCACCGTTGTAATCCGGAAAGCCGGGTCCGTGCGCATAAAAACCTCGCCAAGCTTGGCCGGCCATTCGAGATATTTCGGCGCGACGAGAAGAAGCATATGCATATCAGAATGTCTTTCCTTTTTTAATCAATCGTCCCTCCGCGACTTCGTAGACATCGTCCGCAAAATCGAGCAAGGCGCGGTTGTGAGAAATCGCGATAATCGAAACCCGCCCGGCAAGACCTTTGGCCGTGCTCAGAATATCGCGCTCCGTTTCCGGATCGAGTGCGCTTGTCGCCTCGTCCAGAAGCAAAAGCTCCGGCCGACCGATCAGCGCCCGCGCGATGGCAATCCGTTGACGTTGCCCGCCGGAAAAACGCATGCCGCGCTCTCCGACGAGTGTATGTATTCCATCCGCCTGCGCCGCGATGACATCCCGCACACCCGCCGCCTCCAGCGCCGCCCACCCATCCTCTTCCGAAAAAGACGGATCGCCAAGCGTCAGATTGTTCAAAACCGTATCATGGAGGAGATAAGGCTCCTGCGTCACATAGCCGAGCGCCCGCCGCCATCCGCGCAAATCGATCCGCGAAAACGGTACGTCGTCGATATAAATTTCGCCGCTCTGCGGACGCGAAAGCCCGGCCAGAAGATCCAGAAACGTCGTCTTTCCGGACCCCGACGGCCCGATCAACGCGGTAAACCGGCCCGCCGCGATTTCAAGCGAAAAATTCTGATACACAGGCCGCCCCGGATGCGCGAAACAGACCCGATCGAAGCGCAGATTTTTCCGGAAACGGACGGACTCCGCGCCGCTCACCTCTTCCGCCGCGTCATGCGCCGCCTGCGCCGCCGCACGGATCGACCAGAACGCGCTCTCCTGAACGACAAGTTTTTGGTAAGAGCGCTGAATCATCGTCAGCCGCCCGGCCATCCGGTAGAACAAAAACGCCATGACCGTCAGCGAGGCCAGTTCCATCCCCGTAAACCGGAGCGCGAGAAAAATCCCGATGCACATTAAAATGACAAGCACCGGCTCCGAAGCCACATTCAAAAGCTCAAGCCCGTTGATCTGGCGCCGCCGCGCTTCCGACAACTCCGCGATATCGCGCTCGAGACGTTCGGCAAACCGTGTCTCGCGCGCCATGACCTTGATCGCTTTCACGCCGCCAAGCGCATCGACAAGACGCCCGGTCAGCGCCGTCATCAACGTTGTCTGAGCCTCCCCCGCCGCACGAACGGAGCGGATCAATCCCTTGAACAAGAAAATGATCAGCCCGCCGGCAAACATGGCAAGCAGCGCCATCTTCCATGAAATGAGAAACGCGAGGACGGCATAGACGGCGACAAGGATCATCAAGGACAGCGCCTTGCAAAACGCCAGATAGGCAATCGCCGCACGCTCGGCCTCGGTCCCGATCGCATTCGCGCTCTCACCGATCCGGAGCGAGATAAAATGCGACCACTTCGCGGCCAGAAGCCCGCGCAAAAGATCGTCCCGCAAATCCTGCGCGATCCGCACGGAGGTAAACCCGACCTGACGCATGGCCAGATACGTCATCAGCGCTTTCAGGGAAATCATAAGAGAGACGATACTCAAAAGAACCGGCAAACTCGGCGCCACCCCCATCCACGCGAAGACGGCCCGGACATGCGCGCTTAATCCTCCCTGCCCGGAAAGAGAGGCCATCCCGCCGTCTTCCCCGATCATCGAGACGAGCGGCAGCATGGATGCAATCCCGATCCCTTCCAGAAGCCCGGCCAAAAGCAGAGCGCCGAGCGCCACCGCCGTCCGCATCGGATACGCCCGCGCGAAATAGAGCAAAAAGCCCGGCATATTGCTTTTACTTTTGACCTTTGGATCGGAAGCCGTCATATAAGACCATATCTACTCTGTTAAAGGGTCAGCGATGTCACGCCGCCAGAAAGTCTTATACGTCAAAAGGTTTCCCGCACGCAATGCCGGGACGATCCAAAAGCTCAAAAATAAACTGACCGAGCACTGGCTGCGCGGTCAGGACGGCTTTCTGCGCGGCGCGCTTCATCATGCATTCGACGTCACAGAAAAGACTTTGCCGGACCTTTTGAAACGCGGCCCGCAATACGCCGCGCAATTTGACGCACTCGCCGTCAACTTGAAATCCCGCGCGGACGGACAGAACGCGACACTTGAAGATCTGGCCCCCCTCGCCCGGTTCGACCTCCCGAAAATCCTGTGCGTCACGAACGCCGAACCGGACAATATCCCGGACGACCCGCTCCTCGACCTGTTCGACATCGTCCTGAAACGGGAGATGTTCAAAGACCGCGACCGCTATAACCTCACACCGGAAAACAAAGCCAAGCTCCATACGACGATGCTCGTCTGCCCGTTCGTCCCGGCCAGCATATATAATGTGCGCCGGATCGACCCGGCCCGCTTCGGATGCGCCGCACCCACGCCGCAAGACGACCTGACGCATGACGTTTTCTTTTCGGGCGCGACGACATCAAGAGAGCGCATCGGCGCGGCCCTCGCGCTCTCAAAAGAACAAGATTTCATTAGAATCCGCGCCGCCCTCCAGCCCCGGCAGTTCAAAGACGAGATCCCGCCGGAAATGATCGCCCCGCCTCTGCGGGGAGACGCTTATATAAACGCGATCCGCACAGCCGCGATCAACCTGGCTTTTTCAGGATACGGCCCCTTTACGTTCCGGCATCTGGAGCTTTGGGCGCTCGCCGCCTTCCCGCTCAGCACCCCCGGAATCCGGGATCTCGAACTCCCCATGCCGGCACAGGAAAACGTCCATTACGCCGCCTTCGACCACGAAACCGACCTGATCGACAAAATCCGGCATTACCTCAAAACCCCGCAAGAGCGCGAAACCATCGCCCGAAACGGCCGGAAACTGTTTGAAGACTATTACAGTTTTGAAAAACAGGGAAAAAGACTGACGCAGACCCTCTCGTTTTAGGGGCCATACTCACAAGCATCGTCCATTCTGCGCGTGTCAAAAATTTGCCGCGCCCTGACAGGGTTGAAAGAAAAAGAGAGGTTATGGCGGCTATGCCATTAACGCTGGCGGTGCAGATTGGGCATGCGCAGCTTCCGGCGCAGGCGCGGCGGAGGCCGCCGTATCAGGTTGTTGCGGCATAATGCCTGTGACGGCAGCCAGAAGAGATCCTGATGTATTGCCGACGGACTCCGGGCCCTCAAGCTCTCGAAGAACCTGATATCCGGATAAGTCCTGGTTGGATTCCTGTTGAAAAAAGTGACTCATTTCGCCGATTTGCTCTCCGGTATGGCCGTTAAACTTTTCAATCATTGCGAGTCCGGTTGGGCTGTTCAGGTAAGTCTTGAGATCGGCAACATCTTTTGACGCGATCTCCGGCCCGTATCTTTCAAGAAAGGCCAGTGCATCAACGACGCTTCCATCAAAGTGCTTCGGGACAACATTTTCCAGAAACTCTCCGAGCATTTGTTCCTCTTCAGGATCAAGCCATATTGAGCCGTCAGCTTTATCTTTGAGCCACGCCAAAGCAGCCGCATTGACGTCTTCGCGGGTGGGATTTGAATTGCCGCTTTCCTCAATAACCCACGCTCTCCAGTCTTCATATCTCAGAGCACCAATCCGATTGAGTCGCTCTATCAACTCCCCTACATTCATGAAAACGCCTCCGTTGTCTGAAGAAGGCTGATTTGTCTTGGCCGTCCGGCATGTAAACGCTCACTCACTGAAATCAGTTTCAGGGTACTCGCTCTCGCCAGTTTGTCAGAAAATGATTTGGGAATGGCTAGCCCCAAATTTCGAGGCTCGCCCTTCTCTGTAAAAAGCGTAAGACCGTTATGCTCCGGATCGAATTGAGCCCAGAGATAATCTTCCAGTTCAGGACCTCTGTGCAGTAAGACCGCACGATTCCTTCGGTCGACAATCAACTCGAGTTCATGTGTTTGCGCCAAGGGCAATTCTTGCATCTTCTTTCTCTCTTTTTTACAATTCTATATTTCGATTATGAATATATGGTAAATTTTATGAACTTCTCTCTATCCCGTCTGGATTTTGGTCATGTTCTTCCCTATTGTCGAGGCCGGAATTAGGAGCAGGTTCAGAGGAAAACAGATTTATGGCACAAGGCGCATTGCTCAGCGTTCAGGACGCACGGATCAGTTTCGGTGGGGAGGCTCCCTTATTTGAGGGACTGGCCTTTCACATCCAACCGGGCGCGCACATCTGTCTTGTCGGACGGAACGGGTCGGGGAAGACGACCCTGATGAACGTCATCACGGGCGCGAAGGATCTTGACGACGGAACCCGATACCTCGAGCCCGGCGCCAGGATCGGGCATTTGCAACAGGATGTCCCCTTCACGCCGGAGCAAAGCGTATTCGACTTTGTGTTCGAAGAAGTCAAATCAGCCGCCGCCGGGACCGAAGCCGCTGCAACAATCGAGGCCGAAGCCTACAAAGTCGATATGATCCTCACCCCCCTTGAGCTCGCCCCCGGCGATCTGATGGGATCCCTGTCAGGCGGCCAGCTTCGACGCGCGGCTCTTGCGCGGGCACTGGTCGAGGACCCGGATATTCTCCTCCTTGACGAGCCGACCAACCATCTTGACCTCGATACGATCGAGTGGCTTGAGACATATCTGAAGTCATGGCGCGGCGCATTTGTCGTGATCTCCCACGACAAGGCTTTTCTGGGCGCGGTCTCGGACCGCGTATTCTGGCTGGACCGGGGCAAACTTAAAATCTGCCCGCGCGGATTTTCGTACTTCGAGGAATGGGCAGCCGAACAGCTCGATCTCGAAGCGCGAACGCTCCATAACCGGCGCAAGCAGCTCGAAGAGGATATCGAATGGGCCTCACGCGGCGTGAAAGCGCGGGTGAAACGAAACCAAAGACGCCTCGCCGCTGTGCGGGACGCACGGGCAGAACTGGAGGCTGATGAGCGCGCCTACCGCCGCGCCACGCGGGAAATCTCGATCGAAATGCCGGACGGCGAAATCGGCTCCCGCAACCTTGTTGAATTCCACAAGGTTCATAAACGCTTCGTGCAACCGGACGGCCGCGACGTCAAAATTCTGGATGGCTTTTCCTTAAGGATCCGACGGGGAGAACGCATCGGCATTCTCGGGCGGAACGGGTCCGGGAAAACGAGTTTTATCCGCCTTCTGACCGGAGAAATCGCGCCGGATCAAGGCCGCGTCAAACGCAAAAAAGACCTGACCTTCTCCTATTTCGATCAGGCCCGGCGAGATTTGAATCCCGACTGGTCGCTCTGGAAAACGCTCGCACCTTCCGGCGGAGACTATCTGGATGTCCTTGGGAAATCACGCCATGTCTGCGGCTATCTGAAAGAATTTATGTTCGATCCGTCCATGGCGACCCAAAAAGTCTCAACCCTTTCCGGCGGTCAGAAAAACCGGCTGATGCTGGCCAGAGTCCTTGCCAATCCGGGACCGTTCCTCATCCTCGACGAGCCGACAAACGATCTGGACATGGAAACCCTCGACCACCTCGAAGAAATTCTCAGTGCCTATAACGGCACGCTGATCGTCGTCTCACACGACCGGGATTTTCTGGATCAGGTCGTCACCCGCATTCTGGCTTTCGAAGGCGATGGCAAGATTGAAAATGTCGTCGGCGGGTATTCGGATTATCTGCGCCAGAGAGAAAAAGGGCGAGAGAAAGGCATAGAGAAAGAGGTTTCTTCAAAAGATTCCCGCCTCCGCGGGGATGACGATCATAAGGAAAAGTCCAAAAACCCGGCGTCGAAAATGTCTTATAAACTCCGCTACGAACTCGAACAATTGCCGCAAAAAATCGCGGCGCTGGAGGAAGAGATCTCGGACATAGAGTCGCGTTTATCCGATGCAACTTATTATACGCGGGATCCTGAGGGGTTCATGCGGGAGTCTGCGGCGCTTGAGGCGGCGCGCACGAAACTGGACGCTGCGGAAGTCCGCTGGCTCGAGCTTGAGGAAATCCGTCAGGCGGGCGCATAAACGCTAGAAAAAAAGTGCGGGGGCCTTTATTCTTATTCTTTGTCAGGTGTTTTTCTTTATCTTCGGGATTGTGGCGTAAAAGATGACTGTTGAAGGCTGGATTGTCCTGTTTCTCGTTCTGGCGGTGTTCGCCGGATTCGTGCGTGAGAAATTCGCGCCGGATATGATCGCGATGTCGGCGCTCGCGCTTTTGCTGGCGCTCGGGATTCTGAACAAGGACGAGGCTTTTTCCGTGTTCAGCAACGGCGCGCCGATTACGATTGCGGCGATGTTCGTCCTCAGTGCTGCGCTGGAGCGAACCGGAGTTCTGGATGTTCTCGGCAAGCAGTTAATCCGGATCGCGAGCAAGTCGTACCTGCTTGCGCTGGTGTCCGTGATGGTTCTTGTCATGTTCGTCTCGGCCTTCATGAACAATACGCCGGTCGTCGTCGTTCTGACGCCGGTCGTGATCGCCATGGCGCGACAGGTCGGCGTGTCGTCTTCGAAAATGCTGATGCCGCTCTCTTTCGCGGCGATTTTTGGCGGCGCGACGACGATGATCGGGACGTCGACGAATCTTCTGGTCAACGGTGTCGCAATTGAAAAAGGCGTTCCGGCGTTCGGGATGTTCGAGATTACGCTCCCGGGACTTGCGCTGGCGGGAGTCGGGTTCGTTTACCTTCTGATCGTCGGCCGGTTTCTGATGCCGGAGCGCACGTCCGTTTCCTCAATCCTTGATAAGGAGCGGCGTCCGTTTCTGGCGCAGGCCCTGATTTCACAGGATTCGACCCTGATCGGCAAAACCGTGGAGGACGCGAATCTCGAGCGTCAGAATTGTCAGGTTCTCGATGTCATTCGCCTCGGGCAGTCGCTTCGTTACGGGATCGCGAATGTGACCCTGCGGGCCGGGGATCTGCTCGTTCTGGAAGCGCGGGCCGGGGAGATGCTGGCTTTGAAGGAAGGCGGGCAGGTCGAGTTCGTCCGCCCTGAAGACCGCACTTTCGAGCCGGTCAGTGCGGAAGAAACCGTTGTTGTTGAGGGGATTGTCGGCCCTGAGTCCTATCTCGTCGGGCGGCTGGCTTCGCGCCTTAACCTGCGCCGGCTATACGGCGTCTATATCATGGCGATCCAGCGGAACGACGAAAATTACCGGGCGAATAATTTTGAGAATGTCCGGATCACGTATGGCGATACGCTTTTGATTGAAGGGCCGGCGGACGGGATCCGGCGTTTGCTGGATGACGGCGTTCTGATTTCCCTGACCCATCCGCAGGAGCGTGCCGTTCGCCGGGCGCATGCGCCGATTGCGATTGCGGCCGTTATCGCAGTGATGGGACTTGCGGCGTTGAATGTGATGCCGATCGCGTCTTTGGCGCTGATCGCGATGTTCGCCGTTGTGATGTTCGGATGTCTTGATGCCGATGAGGTGTATAAAGCGATTGAATGGCGGCTGTTGTTCCTGATCTTCGGGATGCTCGGGCTGTCTATTGCGATGGAAAAGACCGGTGTAGCTTCGCAGATTGTCGATCTTGTTATGAGCTTTGTCGAGTCTTATGGTCCGCTTGCCGTTCTTGCCGTTCTCTACCTTTTGACGAATATTCTGACGGAAATGGTTTCGAATAATGCCGTCGCCGTTCTTATGGCCCCGATTGCAATCGGGGTTGCCGATCAGATGGGGCTTGATTCCCGGCCGTTTCTGGTCGCCATTATGTTTGCGGCGAGCGCGAGTTTTTCAACGCCGATCGGGTATCAGACGAATACGTTTATTTATAATGCGGGCGGCTACCGGTTCAGTGACTTCCTGAAAGTCGGTCTGCCGCTGAATGTAATGATGTGGGCGACGGCCATGATTGTCATTCCTATTTTCTGGCCGTTTGTTCCGGTGTAAGAGTCAAGGCACAGTACCCGACACAATTCTGTCGTGGATTGAAACAATTTATTTTTTAATCGCAGAGGCGCAGAGGACGCAGAGAAAGAGTGAAAATAGAACCGTCATCGCGAGCGACCCCGGAGTTTCGGGGGAAGCGTGGCGATCCAGAAAACGAGAGGAAACCCGTATTTTTCTGGATTGCCGCGCCGGAACATCGTTCCGGCTCGCAATGACGAGGAGAAAAAAACTCTGCGTCCTCTGCGCCTCTGCGGTAAAAAAATGACTTTATATTTCATTTGGTTATATCCTGTTGTCGGGTAGTGTGGGGTCAGGGACAGTTTATTATTATGTGTAGAAATCTTTTTGTTTTTTTATGTCTTTTTTTTGTTTCGTCCGGCGCGATTGCGGCTGCGCCGTTGTATGACCGGATTGTCGCGCTGGCCGCGGAGATGGATGCCTATCAGGCGTTTTGCGACGGGGAAGAGAAGCTGTCCGTTTACGCTTATTCCGACCCTGTCTTTATGAAATTTCAGATCGGCGGGTATTCGGACCTCAAGCCCATGGCGACGTATCGCACGAATCGCGATGCACGTTTTCGTGAGGTCTTCGGCTCTCTTCAAGAACAGGACCCACCGCCCGATTGCGGAAGCGCCGATTTAAAATTTCAGCAAATCCAGCTCCTGCGGGAGTTGAACGAATTGCTCGAGGAAATCGACAGGCGGTAAATGCGTCTGCAAAAGTCTTCTTAATACGAAAACCGCCACGGCTACGAATCCGGGTTAACGCCCCCCGATCGATCCGGTTTTTTTGTCATTGCGAACGACCAACGGGAGTGTGGCCATCCGGAAATTTGGCCAGAAAATGCCCCCATGGCTGGCTCAGCGGCTGGATTGCCGCGTCGGCGTTGCCTCCTCGCAATTTGACGGATGGAGAAAATTAACCCGCATTCTTTGTCGTGGATGACGGCTGGTTTTGCTCGTTTTGTAACTTATTCTTATCTGCAGTCCAGATTAAGAATCAAAATTGTTTTTAATCAGATAGATCTGACCTGATTTCAGAGACTCAACCACAGTCCAGTCATGCGGCATTCTCCACTGATTATTCCTTTCTATTTGACGGATTGCCCTGATAATAGAACTCACAACATTATATCCATGAGCAATACCTGTTCCCTTAATCTCCGCAGTAAAGGGCCCGGCACCGCCAACTTCCGGAACAGGTAAAATCTGGGGATCAACGGATGCTTGCCGGAAAATTTCATTAAGCTTGGCTTGCGCGCCTTCTCTCGAAATCGCTCCCATAAAGTGCAAAGTTATCTTCGCGGGATACCTGGACATTTTAAACACTCTACCTAAAAAAGCTTTCAATCGATCCAGAGCTTAGCCATTTTAATGCATTATGTCAATAAGATTTCCTTACGATGAATCCCAGCGAGTTTAGCGAAAGCTCAATCCGGAGCCGAAATAACGGACACAAAAAAACACGGCAATCGCCTGAAGTTATGAATACTGAATACAAGAAATACATAAAGCATTCAGAAACATGTAAAGTCGTCATTCTCCGACTTGTTCGGAGGATCCATTCATCCGCCAGCGCAGGTTTTGAAATGGATCCTCTGCCTTCGCAGAGGACGACGAAATTAAATTATATCAATATCTTACGAGTCGCGCATTTTTCTAAGCGATTACCCTGAACACAAAAAACCTCCGACCAGCGATCGGAGGTTTTGAAACACTGAGAAAGCGTCATGATCACAGTGGATCGACACTACTATAATTTCGGAATGCTTTGGAGTGAAGGCAAAGCTCGAGTGCGAATATCTCTTGTTTCATCAAGCATAGGATCAGTAAGCTCCCCGTCCTGCATAGCTTTCACACGATCCGCTGTCAAAGACTCTGCCCTTTCTAATAACGCATCAGCACGATCATAATTACCAGCTTCCATAGCCTTTTTGCCTTCGGCAAATAAACGATCAGCTTCATCTTGGATAGAACCCCAATCTTTTCCCATATACCACTCTCCCAATGAACAACCCTCGAATGATATTCGAGGGTTTCGGTTCGCGGGCTGAAGCCACGCGCGTGCCGGCTAAAGCCGGTCTTCCTCGTCCCAGATTTTTACC
>JANQFU010000074.1 GCA_028277665.1 Alphaproteobacteria bacterium
GCGATGGACGAAGGCCTGCGTTTCGCGATCCGCGAAGGCGGCCGCACCGTCGGCGCCGGCGTCGTCGCGAAAATCAAGAAATAATCCCGGTCCAAAATCATAATCCAGAAGGGGACATGATCCGTGTATCGTGTCCCCTTTTTTTGTTCCCGGGAGGAAAAAGGCTTCTTTATAATCGTTTGAGAAAATAATGCCCATTCTCATTCAATGAATGAGAATGGGGCGTCGCAGCCTTCGGCGCTTTCGCGCGGGGTCCGACCCTGAACCCTACGCGGCTTTTTTCTTTCCGCGGTGGAACGGCTTCTTTTGCCCGTTACGATTTGACGGGCGATTTGACGACCGGTCCGAAGAATTGAAGCGGCGACGCTTTCCGGACCTGTCGGATTTTGACGGCCTGGAATCGTTTGCCGGACGTTCCCCTTCCGCAGACGGATTCAAAAGACGCTCGATCGCATGCCATTTCCGGGCATCGTCCGGAGAGATAAAGCTCAACGCAAACCCTGTCGCGCCGGCCCGCGCCGTACGGCCCATCCGGTGAATATAATCTTCACTCACCTGCGGAAGATCGTAATTGATCACATGCTCGATATGCGGCACATCAAGACCACGCGCCGCAATATCCGTGGCAATCAGGATCCGGAACGACTTCTCACGAAAATCCTTCATTACCCGGTCGCGCTTGCCCTGACGCAAATCGCCATGCAAGGCCTCGGACGTGAAACCATCCCGGCGGAGCGTTTTCGCCATTTTGTCGGCGCCGTATTTCGTTTTCACAAAAACGATCACGGTCCCGGAGCGATCCTGAAGTTGAGAGACGAGCTCTTTATATTTCTGCCCCTGCTCAATCCGGATCACGTCTTGCCGGATATTCCGGGTGATCACGTTCACCTCACCGACCGCGACGCGGCACGGATCATTGAGATAATTCGCGGACAGCTTCAAAATATTTTTAGGCATGGTCGCCGAGAACATAAGAGTCTGGCGTTGCTCCGGCAGATGTTTAAAAATCCGCTCAAGCTGCTCGACGAATCCCATATCCAGCATCCGGTCCGTTTCATCCAGAACAAGAAACCGCGTCTGACCAAGAGACAAAGAGCCGCGCTCCAGATGATCGTTCAGCCGCCCGGGCGTTCCGACAACCAGACGAGGCTGCATCCGAAGCTGGGCAAATTGCTTTTGCATCGAATCGCCGCCAATAATAAAGGCTGTTTTAATGGCACTTTTCGGACCGAGCAACTGACGCATGATCTCAAGGATCTGCTTCCCGAGCTCCCGCGTCGGAGAGACGACAAGTGCCGAACTTTCAGGATTATTCAGCAAAAACTCTACCAGCGGGATGGCGAACGCCGCCGTCTTCCCGGTCCCTGTCTGCGCCGTGCCCAGAATATCCCGCCCCTTCAAAGCGTGCGGAATAGCCTGCGCCTGAATCGGCGTCGGTGTATGATAATTCATGTGCTCAAGCGATTGCGCCAGCGCAGAATTCAGGCCGAAGCCCCCAAAATTTTTCATAAAAACCTCATTTCCGTTGATTCATGCCACCCGACAATAGGGTACAACCAGATGAAATATAATATATTCAACCTTATAGGCGCGAAGGATACAAAGTTTTTTCTTTTTGCGTCATCCCCGCGAAGGCGGGGATCTTTAAGAGCTTTTTGCAAAAGATTCCCGCTTTCGCGGGAATGACGGCATTATTTTTCTCTGCGCTCTCTGCGTCTCTGCAGTTAGAAAACAATTATTTCAGTACATTACCGGATTGTGTCGGGTATTATGCTGTTTACTAAACCAAATAAAAGAAATGTGCGGCCCATATAAAGGCCGCACATAACCTTTTCTATTGCGTCTTCTTTGCGCCCGGAAGCCATGCGCCCCGGCACAAAAGCGACATAAATTAAGCTGCAGCCTGCAGGTTTGCTGCGCTGTCTTTGCCTTTTTTCGGATCGTGCTGAAGATCGTAGGCGATTTTCTGGCCTTCTTTGAGGGTCCGCATTCCGGCGCGCTCAACGGCACTGATGTGAACGAAAACGTCCGCACCGCCGTTATCGGGTTGAATAAAGCCATAGCCTTTTTGGTCGTTGAACCATTTAACGGTTCCTGTATTCTGTTGTTGGTCTTGCATTGATTTACATCCTTCTTTGCAATGTTTAAGTGTTAGTCTGGTTGCATAATTTAATTGTTCGATAAACTGAACTTTTCAGAAGGGTAAAACCTGCAAAAAGCTCCGTACTCGCAAAAGAGCCTCATCGTCAATCAACGGCGTCTATATGACAGGCCGCGCGCCAAAGGTCAAGAAAAATAAATAAGGCAGCAATACGAATGGATATATCAAGCGAACAATCAAGAACCATATTGGAAACATACAATCCGGGAACCGGGGATTTTTTAGTCCGCTGCGTATCTGCGTATAGGGGCCTGTTTTTCGGAATGATGATCGGCCAGCTTATGTGGGCCTCCGGCGTCGCCTTCCGCAGTTTCTACATGGGCGAATTCATGAACGGATTTGAAAATGCCGATCGCGCATTTACGTTCGAAACCAATCTGACCTTCTTCCTTCCCGGCATTATCGGCATTCTGATCACTTTCCTCGTCTCGGAGACAGGACACATTTTCAAACCCATTTTGGAATTAAAGGCTTATCCCGCGTTGAAAGCGCAAATCCGGAAAGAGCTTTTCGCGTATTTACATGCACAAAGTTACAATTTTCTGGTCTCCAGGCATGTCGGGGAATTGTCCGGACGTGTTTCGCTTCTGGCCGAAAGCGTCGAAAGATTCCTGGACATTCTAATGTTTAACTTCCTGACCTCCGCAATGGTCATGTTTATTTCCATCGCGATTGTCGGATTTTTACATCCCTTTTTGATGTTCCTGTTCCTTGCATGGGTTCTGGTGACTTTTTCGGGCGTTCTTTTATTCGGGTACCAGTGCTACGGCAATGCCCGCCTCTTTGCGCGCAGAAAAAACGTCACCCAGGGCAATCTGATTGACTCTCTGGTCAATCATCATCTGGTCAAGATCTTCTCAAATGCATCTTATGAAGAAGACAGGCTGCACGATTACCTGATCAAAGAAATCCATTCCGACCGCGGATTGCGCTGGAAGACGCAACGGGCCCAATGGCTTTTGCGTTTCTCGCATATGTTTTTCCAGACAGCCGTTTCCGTGTGCTGTGTCTGGTTCTGGTACAAACGTGAGCTTGAAATCGGTGACGTTGCATTCCTGTTTTTCGCCATTACCCTGATCGTGATGAATTTTTGGGGAACCGCCCAATCCGTGGTCTCCTTTCTGACGGAGCTGGGCATTATCCGCAATTGCGTATCCAATCTTGTGGAGCCGGTTGAGATCAGGGATTCCCCGGAGGCGCATGATTTGCACTTCTCCTCAAAGGAAACACCTCTGATTTCCTTTAATAAAGCGCATTTCTCGTATGACCGGAACAACATCATCGATAATTTGACCTTGTCTATCCCCGAAGGGCAAAAAATCGGGCTTATCGGCCCGTCCGGTGCAGGAAAAACAACTCTTGTGTCTTTATTGCTGCGTTTTTACGAGCCCGGTTCCGGACAGATCATGATTAACGGGACACCGATCCCGGACGTAACGCAGGAATCGTTGCGCAAGCACATCGCGGTGATCCCCCAAGACACCTCTCTGTTCCATCGCACTTTGATCGAAAATATTCGCTACGGGCGGCTGGACGCAACAGACGAAGAGGTTATGGACGCCGCAAAGAAAGCGCACGCGCACGACTTTATTTCCGGCCTTTCGAAAGGATACGAAACTCTTGTGGGCGAGCGCGGCGTGAAACTCTCCGGCGGGCAGCGCCAAAGGATCGCCCTTGCCCGCGCGATATTAAAGAACGCGCCGATCCTCATTCTCGATGAAGCAACGTCGGCTCTGGACAGCGAGTCCGAAAAACTGATTCAGGAAAGCCTCAATGAGCTGATGGAAGGAAAAACGGTCATCGCGATCGCGCACCGCCTTTCGACCATCGCACATCTCGACCGCCTGATCGTGATGGATAAGGGCCGGATCATCGAAGACGGCCCGCATGACGCGCTTCTAAAAACAAAAAACGGCCTCTACGCCCGGCTCTGGGCCCTGCAATCCGACGGGTTCTTGGGGCGGGAGCCTGAAGAGACTTAGAGTCAGGTCCCATTAATGGTCTTTCCTATCCCCTTTCCGAACAAACACACCCGCACCGCCGGGAGATCGCCTCCCGTGAGGAGAACGATCCCTTGACGGCCGCATTCCTGCCGGACCGCATCCGGGAGGCTTAACGACCGCTCAAGGACCGCCAGAATTTCGTCGCAAGAATCGTCTCCTGCGATCCGGTTGATGTTCAGGGTCCCGCATGACAGGCATTGATGCACGATCATGAGATCGCCCGATGTGCCGTGGCGGTGTCCGGAGCCGTATTTGTCCGGGCGCGTCCGCGCAAACGTGAGGCCGATCGGCGCCATTTTGCCCCGACAGGCCGAGGCCCGGTTGCCGGGGCGCGTATCGACATGCCGCGAGTGCAGGCACAGCGGGCAGTGATTGCGGTGATGCGTCCCGATATCGGGCGCGATCCCGATCATCGTTTTGCAGTGAACGCAGCGGAAGCTTTGTTCGTCTTGTCGTGTTTGCCAATGTTTATATGTGCGGATGCGCGCCTGCGATCCGCGGTCGTCGCGATGAAATTTCGCCATGAGTTCTGTCTTTCAATCGGAGGATTGAAAGGGCAGACGATGCCTTCTGTTTTTCGGAAAGATATCAAACTGCCCGACCGGAGGGATCGGGGCTGTGGCCAGCGCACAAGCGACCCCCGCGCGCCATCGGGATGACGGCGCGATCTATCGGGCGAGCTCTGTGATTTTGTACAATTTAAACATCAAGTCTCTTGTTCTTATTCCCAGACGGGATTTGTAATGCTCTGAAGAACAAAGAGCAAGATATTTCTCGGAAATTTCAAATTCACCGTGCCGCTTCGACGAGAGACACGAAATCTTTTAAACGTTGGCTTTGGGGCCGGGAGATAATCTCCGGGCCCCCTTGTTCGACGACTTTCCCGCCGTCCATAAAGACGATTTTGTCCGCCGCACGCCGCGCAAAGCCGATCGCATGCGTAATCAGAAACACGCCGATCCCGCGCTCCCGCAAATGTGTGAGTTTGGTGAGAATGCGGCCCGTTTGCTCGACATCGAGCGCGGACGTAATCTCGTCGAGCAGAATATAGGTCGGGTTCAGGATCAGGGCCCGCGCGAGAGCAACCCTCTGACGCTGGCCGAGCGAGGCGGCGTTCGGGTAATTGTCGATGAAATGCTCCATCTCGAAAACGCCGATCAGCCCTTCGAGATCTTTTTCCGCGTTCCCGGGGTTGTGATTGCGTGCGGGCAGCATGATATTCTCGCGCAACGTCATATGCGGCCACAGGAAGAGCGATTGAAACACGACCGTGACTTTCGGCCAGGGCGGAGCGATCTTCGCCTTTTTGGGCAGCGGAAACACCGTCTCAATCTCGTCCACGCACACCGCGCCCCGGTCCGGCGGATCGAGAAGAGCCAGCGCGCGCAAAAGGGTGGTCTTCCCGGTGCCGCTCGGCCCGATCAGACAGGTAATCTCCCCCGGCGCGATGTCGATATCGACCCCGCGCAGAACGTCGTTCCCGTCAAAACTCTTATGAATGTCACGCCCGGATAGCATTACACCTCCAAGGGGACATGATATCCCTTGGCCAGATTGTGTCCCCGCAGGAAACTTCTTTTCACTTCTTCGCGGTTCAAAAATCCAGTCATCATTGCTCTCCCTCATACATAATGCGCGCACTTGAGAATTCAGGCTGGAAACGCGCGATCAGATCCTCATAGGCATCCGTTCTGTTGAAAGCCATCACGCCCGCATCCAGAAGCGTTTTCAGCGCGAATTCATGTAACGGCACAGCCAGAACATTCTCGAAGGAGCGAACCTGCTGACCATTCGCAGCAGCTTTCAATTTCACATCAGCCTCACGATTGAAAATCTCAACCTGTCCCGGCGCCATAATGACGGCATCGGCCTTGCCGTCCGCAACACTCAAAAGAGAAGAAGCTGCCCCTGACATCTCGACAATAGCGAGTTCGTGCGCTTCGGGGTATTTTTGCTTGCGGATCACCTGCGTGATATCCCCTTCGAAAACCGCAATAGTCACATCCGGCACATTGAGGCTTTCCAGCGTTTCAAATCGGTTGTCGTCTTCCCGAACGAACGCGAACATGGAATTCAGATAAACCGGCTCGCTCAAGAGAGAGTGCCGGGCGCGGTGTCCGGAGCGCCAGATCGGCACGCACATGACATCAAAGCGGCCAGCTTTCAGGCCTTCGTAAAACGTGCCCCATCCCGTTTCTTCCGTCCATTCGATTTCAAGATCAAGCTCTTTGCCCAGAGCTTCCATGTATTCATAGGACAACCCCGAAAATTCGCCCGTGTTCGCATTCTGGATGAGATAAGGTGCCCAGCTGATATACCCGCACCGGATCGTCTGCGATTTCATGACGCGATCATAAACTTCCCCTGCATGGGCGGGAGCGCTCCAAATAAGGGACACAAGAAAAACGAATAAGACCGCTATGTTTGTGCTTCGCATGTTCATATCATTCCTGTCCAGGAAGAATAAAAGAAGGGTTCGCTTTGAAGAAAAGAATTCCGTCCGGGTCGTATTTCGCCAATGCCCGATCGACCAGCCCCATATTCAAAGCCATCAACGTAGCCGTATCGAACATGTCCCGGAGTCCGTTCTCCTCCTTAGAGACGGAAAAGCCGTACGGATACGTGGCCAAAGGCTCCGCACTCAGGGGTTTCAGCGTACCCGGATTTCCCTCAAGAAAGCGTTTCACCGTCAAGGGATCGCAAATCACCGCGTCGGCTTTTCCAGAGGCTACGTCCATCAGCATCTGCGCCGGGTCCGTGATGTTTGTCACGGTTACGACTCCTGCATCGGGAAAAAGTTTCTCCTTCAGTTCAAGGCTCCAGTCTCCATCCATTCCAACAAACACCGCGTCCGAGACATTCAGATCGAGCTTTTCGCGAAAACGGTCTTCCTGCGCACGTACATAAACGTAAGCCGGAATATAAAAAAGCGGCCGGGCGAAATCGATATACCGTATTGAATTGAGCGCGTAAGGTCCGTCGCCGCATATGGCGTCGACCTTGCCGTTCTGAAGATCGTTTACGTTATAGCCGGGCGTGATTTCGACATACTTGATGTCGAGATCGACAAGTCCGAGCACGGCTTCGGCAAGATCCTTGGTCAGGCCGCGCGTTTCTCCCGTCGCTTGATCGACAGAATAATAAGGCGGCCAGAAGTAATACCCACACATCACGGTTCCGCGCGCCATGACACGGTCGTACGTTTCTCCGGCGCGGGCGGGGGAAGAAAATACAAGAAACACCAAAAAAGCCGTCATCCCGGCGAAAGCCGGGATCCAGTCTACGGTTTCTCTGGATCCCGGCTTTCGCCGGGATGACGGGAATTGTAATCTTCGCGTCTTCGCCCCTTCGCGGTTCAAAAAATCAAACATCACTCCTTACTCCTCATAAGGCTTCGCATACGGGACGGCGGGGCGCAGGAACGTATAGGGCTCCGGCTCCCAGCGGCGCATCATGCGCTCCAGCATGCCGTCATTGTGCAACTCGCGGATAGCGTTATCCAGAAAATCCTTCCAGATCATGGCTTCTTTACGAACAACCAGCGTAAAAGGCTGAACCTTGACGGGTTTTTCCGGCGCGATCAAACGCAATTTCACATCGTTGTTCCGGTTATAGGTGATTTCGGCATTCCGGTCGAGCAGGATTGCATCGGCTTTGCCGGTGACGATTTCCTGAAGAACCACGGGCCCTTCAATCGCGGCGGATATGGTCCGGACGGTTGCCTCCGGAAATGCGGCGCGGGTCAGCGGTTCCTGTGCGTTCCCTTCCTGTGCGATGAACGTCACATCGGGTTGATTGAGACGCGCGAAATTCTCGGCCTCATTATCGCTTTGAAAACGCGGATCGTCGGCCCGCACGAGCGGAGACAGTCCGGCGAAAAACAAAGGCTCCGTGAACGCCACGGCGCGCGCCATCGGAATCTCCGGCCACATGGGCGTGCAAACGGCATCGAACCGGTCGGCCTGAAGGGCCGGAGCCCAGTTCCCGAACGTGACTTCTTCGGCCCACTCGATTCTGAGGTTGGCGCGCCGGCCGATTTCTTCCATGTAATCAACGAGCAGGCCGGTGAGCTCTCCCGTCTCCGGATCGCGTTCGGTCACGGGTGTAAAAACGTAATAGGCGCATTTGATCGTCCCCGTTTTCATGACCCGGTCAAAAACGTCGTCTGCACGGGCGGGAAAAGCAAAGACAAGAAATATAAACAAGGTCGTCATCCCGGCGAAAGCCGGGATCCAGTCTACGATTTCTCTGGACCCCGGCTTTCGCCGGGGTGACGGGAATTGTAATCTTCGCGTCTTCGCGCCTTCGCGGTTCAAAAAACCGAAATTCATCTCCTCGCCTCCCACGGTCTGGCGGCCCGGTAATAGCTTCCCGGATATGTTTCATGTTTATCCAGCGTCTTGTCGACGAACCCGCTCAGATGCATCTGAAGCAGTGCCGCATCCAGCATGGATTTCAGCTTCACATCCCCAAGCGGCAGCGCGATCGTATTGGCGAATACACGCACGGGATTTTCGGGTGTAATATTGCGGACGAGCCCGGGATTGGTCGCCTCAAAGGCTTTTCCGAGCGCAGTATCGATAAAGGTGATATCGCCTTTACGGTGTGCGATCTCCATGAGCTGGATGGAGCTGTCCGTCCCCATCTGGGGCAAATAAACGATCGTCGCCTTCGGGTAATCCTGCCCGGCAATGAGCGAGGCCATTTCCCCGTCCGAGGAGACGACCCGCACGGCGGGATCGTTAACGGGATCGAGACTCTCGTCGAACCGGTGATCCTCCGCCCTGATATAGGCGGTGACGGCGCTGTAATAGACCGGCATCGTATAGCCGACATAATGCGCACCGAACGGCTCGACCCAGAAATTCGTGCAAACGGCATCGATTTTGTTCGCCGTCATGGCGTCAACCGTTTCGGCCCAGCCGAGCTCCGCCGCCCATTCGATCTCAAAATCGAGCAGCCGGCCCATTTCCGTGACGACATCGGCCATGATCCCCGACATCTCGCCCGTATTCGGATCTTTTTTGAGTGCCTGCGAAATCACATACCCGCACCGGATTTTCCCGCTTTCCATCACGCGATCGAAGACCTCTGCGGCCCGGGCGGGGGCGGCGGAGAACATTAAAAACACAACCAACGCCGTCATCCCCGCGCAGGCGGGGATCTTTCGGAACAAATCACATGAAGATTCCCGCGTTCGCGGGAATGACGATTTCTGATAGACCTGTATCATCTTTTCACCTCATAATCTTTCCGGACGCGGGGAAGCATCCCGTTCGGGTTGTATTTCTGTAGAATAGCGTCCATCATCCCGGTATTCAGCATTGTCTGAACGCCGAGATCGAACCAGTCTTTCGCATCGCGCGCGCCGCGCGGCAGAACGACAATCGAGAGCGGATAGGTTATCAGCGGCCCTGACACGCGCTTGAGCCCAGATTCCCGCCCGTCAAAAAAATCGTCAATAATGGTCGGGCTCTGATGCGTGATATCGGCCTTTCCGGTCAGAACCTCGGTTATCAGCTCCGGTGCGCCCGCGAGGTTCGGCAACATGTGAAGCGTGGCTTGCGGGTAATGAATCTTATGGATCTGCGCAAGGTTCGAGCCGTCCACATCGGCAACAATCACGTCCGGCCGGTTGATCAGCGCAAGCGGATCCGGCGCATCCGCATCGAAGCGGTCGTCATCTTTGCGCGCGAAAGCATAGATCGGCGCGAAATAGGCCGGGCGCGTAAACAGCGCATGTGCGCCGCCCGCAGGCTCCTGCACGATAGGGGTACAGATGGCGTCATACCGTCCGGTTCTCAGGCCCTCATACATCGTCCCGAGCGTGATTTCCTCGGTCCATTTGATGTCGATCTCCATGACGTCGGCGAGGGCTTCGGCGAGTTCATACCCGATGCCCATAAATTCTCCGGTGTTCGGGTCCTTCGAGAAATAGCTTTTCGACCATGTGAGATACGCACAGCGCAAAGGCTCACCCCCCTGCAACCGCGAGATCAAATCCCCCTCCGCCCGGGCGGGAGCGGCGGAAAATAGGAGGGCGAAAACGAAAAACATCCCCAAAACCCGCAACCCCGGACAAGCAAAAGCTCCGCGTAAGCGGAGGTTTTGC
>JANQFU010000075.1 GCA_028277665.1 Alphaproteobacteria bacterium
TTGCGCAATCATGGCGAAAATCATCATCAGATTGAACGCAAAATTAAGAGACCTTATGGATAACAAAATCCTGCTTGCTCAACAGAGTTGATGACGGTATAAAAAAAACTTCGCGCTTTCGCGCCTTCGCGATTCAAAAAACCAGCTATCACTCCGGCACCTCCCAAGGGTTCGCAGGCAGATAGATAAACGAACGGAGCGCGGGATATTCCGCGAGGAGACGCTCGAATGCGCCGGTATCGATCATCTCCCGCACGGCAACATTCATCATGTCCTGAAAACGCTCGGCCTGCGGCGCAACAGCATAAGCGATAGGCGAAACACGAACCGCACCGCCGGGAATGCGTTTGAGCTTGCCGGGATTGGCGGCGATATAGCCCTCTGCGATCGCCGGTTCGATCGCGGCAACATCGATCTTATCGCCGACGATCTCCAGAATGACCTGTGAAGCATCCGAAAGATGCGGCAAAGCGTGAAAACTTGCCTGCGGATAAAGCTCCTGAAGCAACATCGCGCCAAACTCGCCCTCAAACCCGCCCGTCCGGATGTCCGGATCGTCGATCACGGCAAAGTTATGATCGAACCGCGCATCATCTATCCGCGCATAAAGAAATGTCGGACTGTAAGCGAAGGGTGTAAGAAACCGGGTCTGCCGGGCCCGCGCGGCGGAAACCGCCAACGGTCCGCAGATCATGTCATAGCGCCCGTTCTTGAGGTCTTCGAGCATGGTTGCGAAATTGACTTCCGTAACCCATTCCACATCCAGGGACAAGCGCCGGGCGATATCATCCGTCGCGTCCTTGATAATACCGCTCATTTCACCTGTGACAGGATCTTTCATCAAAACCGGCTGCCACAGGAAATACCCGCAGCGGATTTCTCCGCGTTCCATCACCCGGTCGTAGACGTCATCCGCGCGGGCGGGAGCGGCGGAAAATAGGAGGGCGAAAACGAAAAACATCCCCAAAACCCGCAACCCCGGACAAGCAAAAGCTCCGCGTAAGCGGAGGTTTTGC
>JANQFU010000068.1 GCA_028277665.1 Alphaproteobacteria bacterium
CCCGTCAAAAAGCCAAAACCAACTTGTCATCCCCGTTTTCAAGCACGACTGTCCGGAAAAAGTTAACGCGTAATCCCGGATACCGGGTCTCGATCAGGAGACCCCGGCTCTGCGCAAAACTTCCGCTTATGCGGAGCTTTTGCTTGTCCGGGGTTGCGGGTTTTGGGGATATTAACCTTTTCCCGGACAATCATGGGCGATCGCGGCGATCCAGCATATTGGAACATTTCTTCCCCGCGAAGCGAATTATTTTCTTCGTGTTCTTCGTGCACTATTGGGAACACGGTTACTTCGTGGTGAAAAAACTGGATCGCCGGGATGACGTCGGTTTATATCTTTTGAGATCAACCCGGTCAAGTCGGCCCTTGTTTGGGCCCGTCTTTTTGGCGGTGGGCCCTTATCGGTCTTTTTTCTTTACGGTCATCATGGTTATCTCATCGTCAGAAATGTGAGGGCGATTGCCGCGGCGACAATGCCGAGGCCGGGGCGGATGTCGCTTTTTTCCTCGTGACGGACGAGCCGGTAGAAGAGCAGGACCCAGAGCGGGCCGGTCAGCATGATCGCCGTCACATAGGCGGGGTTCGGCGTGAGCATAAATCCCCAGAGCCGGAAGCTCAGTGTGCCGAGAACAAGCAGGGAAATTGCAAAGGCAGAAAAATAATATGCCTTTCGGTCATAATTTTCCGGTTTTGGCGTATGCGTCCGGGATTTTGAAAACAGCGTTCCGATCAGAACGACAAGGACGGACTGGACGAAAATATAAACGACGAGCCCTTCGAAACCCGGCGCGTAATCGATCCCCGTTTTGGCGATGATGTTCACGGTTCCCATCGTCAGGACGATTGGCAACATGGCTTTCATGACATCGAAATTGACCGGGCAGTGGCGCATGCGGATGGCAAAAAAGGCGGCAGCGGCGATGCAGAGCCCGATGCCGGCGAAGTGGAGCGGGTGCTGCAAATGCTCCGATAACAGGGCCGGATTCAGGATCAGCCAGAGAATGAAAACGAACGGGACGCTGAGCGGCTCGATCCGGGTGACGGCGCCCGCGCCGTATTTCGCGGTGAAATCAAAAAGGGATTTGTCCTGATAGACGACGAGCGGCGCGGTCAGCGCGACCATAAGATAGAACACCGGAGAGTCAGGCCAGGGCACGACAAACAGGAACGGAAAAACGTAGAGAATCAAAAGCAACTTGATTGTAACTGTCAGTTTCAGACCCGGAATTTTCAGGTACTGGTTTGTAATGCGTGTCGCGCATTGCAGGAGCGCGGCGGTTATGGCGCAAAGGGCCCACATGGCGAGGATCCTTTCCTTTTGTTATCCGGCCCGGATCTGGGAGATGAAGCTGTCCGCGGCGGTTTTCAGGTTCTTGGCCTGACGGGAGAGTTCCTGCGAGGCCGATTCAAGCTGGTTGGTTGCGGCGGCGCTTTGCGCGGCGGCGCCGCTGATCTCGATGATGTTTTTCGAGACCTGTCCTGTGCCGTCGGCCAGACCCTGAATATTGTGACTGATATCTGCGGCGGTCGTATTCTGTTCTTCGACGGCGGCAGCAACGTTATTGGTCTGGTCGTTGACGGAGTCGATCTGATTGATGATGCTGTTGATCGTCTCGATCGTTTCAATGGCGGACGTTTTGACATGGCCGATGTGATCCGCGATTTCTTCCGTCATTTTACTCGTTTCTCCGGCGAGGTTTTTGACCTCGCTGGCGACAACGGCGAACCCTTTTCCGGCTTCTCCGGCCCGTGCGGCCTCGATTGTTGCGTTTAAGGCCAGCAGGTTCGTTTGTTCGGCGACATCGTTGATGGCCCGGATGACGTCGTCGATTTCCCCGACGGCCTGCTGGAGGCGGTCCAGTTTCTCATGCGAGCTTTGCGCGGCGCTGGCGCAGTTTTGCGCTGTGTCCGCCGTCCGGTTGATGTTGGTCGCAATTTCCTGGATTGAGGCTGTCATTTCTTCTGCGGCGGCGGCAACGGCCTGAACGTTCTGTGTGGCTTCCTGTGCGGCCGTAGAGACGGCATCGCTTTTTTGCGACGTCTGGCGGACCGCGCTTCCAAGCTGTGCCGACATGCTGTGCATCTGATGCGCCGCAGCGCCGACGATGTTCACAATCTCGCCGACCTGCTGTTCGAATTGCGTTGCCGTCTGATCCATCAGTTTTTTGTGTTGCTCTGCGGCGCGGGCTTCCGCTTTTTTGGATTCTTCCTCAAGGCGTTCTTTTTCAAGCAGGTTGCGCTGGAAAGTTTTCATCGCCACAGCCATTTCGCCGATCTCATCCCGGCGGTTGTCAATGCTGATCGGCGCCGATGAGTTTCCGTCCGCGATTTTTGTCATGGTTTCCGCCAGGTCATGAAGGGGGCGGGCGATGGAGATCGCGATGAATTGTCCGGCAATCAGGAGCATAACCAGGCCGGCAAGTCCGTATCCGATGAGGATGAAGGCTACTTTCCTGACAGGCGCCATCATTTCGCTTTTGTCGATTTTTCCGACGATGGCCCATCGCGTTCCAAGAAAATCAAACGGTCGCGCTGTGGAGAAGGCCTTTTTCTCCCGGTAGTCTTTTGTGACGCCGTGTCCTGTCTCTCCGGCCAGCGCCTTTCTAACCATGTCATTGTCAATTTTTGTTCTCAGCAGAGTGTTTTCTTTGCTCAGGCGAGAATTGTTGCGCATCAGAAAATCCTGCCCGACGATATAGGTTTCGCCGCTTTCACCAAGGCCGGTTGTTTGCTGCATGATGCTGTCGATTTTTCCGACCGGCATCTGAAAAGCCAGGACGCCGAGTTTCCTGTCACGATCGAAGATGGGATAGGCGATGAAGCTGGCCGCTGCACCGTGGCTGGGGGCATAGGCTTTAAAATCGGTAAAGACGGGGTCATTTTCCGGGCCCAGATCTCTGGCCGTGCGGAAAACATATCCAAGATCGGTGTCTTTCCATTCGCCGTCATTCAGGTTTGTTGCGAAATCCAGTTCCTTGTAGACCGTGTATAAAAGGTCGCCGTTCAGGTCGAACAGGAAGATGTTGTAGTATTCGCGCGCGTAGAGCATATCCCGGAACCAGTGGTGGTGATTCCGGTGCGCCATGTCATACAAGGTCCCAAAGTCGGCGGCGTCGAGTTTTTCCTTCTCACCCGCCGGGTGCGGGTTGTTCTCGATATAGGCGTTCTGAAGCCATGTTTCCGGATTTTTTCCTGTCTGGCGCAGTTCTTCCCACGCCATCTGATAGTCTTTCAGCGCGCTGATAACGGCGTCCGAAGACGACTGGATGAGAATGTCCTGTTTGATTCCGTCCAGATACAAATCGAGTTCGTGAAGCCGGGCTTCGGTCAGGGCGTTGAATTTGTTCGTTTCCGCTTTTTTGAGCGCTTCCGATTGCTGATAGATCGCGCTGAGCGTCATGGGGATGATTGCCAGCAAAATCAGCCCGGCAATCATAATCGGGAGACGTGTGCGAATTTTAATATTATTGAAATTCATTTGTTTTCCGAATTGTATATTTATGGTTTTACCTGTGAGGTCAGCCTGAATACTCGATCCGGGAAAGATAGCATTTTTCTTGATTTTGTCTAATGGTATCTTTTGTTTTGTAATCTTTTGCATGAGAGTTGTTTTTATATGAAAATATTTTAGTTTTGTCCTTATCGCAAAATCCGGGCTTGTTTCTTCTTAATGATATCTGTACAACCCTTTGCCATAGATTTAACAGATGGAGAGAGCGTTAATGCGTCTGAATGCGATTCCGATCGGGAAAAATCCTCCTGAAGATTTTTATGCGGTCATTGAAAATCCGATGCTCGGGCAGCCGGTAAAATATGAACTGGATAAAGAGTCGGGCGCAATGTTTGTCGACCGATTCCTGCATACGGCGATGTTTTATCCGGGGAATTACGGCTTTATTCCGCATACGCTTTCCGGGGACGGAGATCCGGTCGACGTCCTCGTTCTGGGCCGTGTGCCGGTCATGCCGGGCGCCGTGATGCATTGCCGTCCGGTCGGCGTGCTCGTCATGGAAGACGAAAGCGGGATGGATGAAAAAGTGATTGCCGTTCCGGCACCGAAACTGCACCCCTATCACGATAATGTGGAAGATATTGAAGACGTCCGGCCGATCCTGCGCGAGCAGATCGAGCATTTTTTTGCGCATTACAAGGATCTCGAAAAAGGAAAATGGGCGAAGACGGTCCGCTGGGGGGATTGCGCTGAAGCACAAAAACTGATTCTTGAAGGGATCGACCGCGCGAAAAGCGCGTGATCAAGGTCCGGTATCTGTCAGGTCTGCGGCCTCCCGAATTAATGGCGCCGTTTCTTTAAAAACAGCCAGCATTTGGGCGTGAAGCTTCGTTAATCTTCTGCACAAAGCCGCATCCGTGTTTTCGATATTCTCTGTAATCTCCTCCATTCTTTCGGCGAGGATACTGAGGTTCATTGCGCCGAACTGGGCGGAGGAGGATTTGATTGAATGCGAAAGCCTTGAAATATTGTATATATTCGGATTCTTTTCTGCGATCATGTTTGCAATATTCGTCAGGTTTTTCTCTGTTTCATTGAGATACAGACTGATAATTCGCTGCGCTCTATTTCCCATTTCTGCTTGATAGGTGCTCAGAATGCCGGCCTCGAAATTCAGGGAAAGCGGAACGTCGTCCGGATCTTCTGTGTCTTCATTGCCGTTTCCTGAGATATTTTCTGCGCTTTCAGTGTTGATCTCATCTTTTCTGGCTTTTCCGGTTTTATCGAGCCATTCGTAAATTTTTTTCTTCAGCGTTTCGCTGCGGACCGGTTTTGCGAGGAAGTCGTCCATACCTGATTCGAAGCACCGGTCCCGTTCTTCCGTGAGAGCACCTGCGGTCAGGGCAATGATCGGTAAACGGGAAGGGAGGTCTCCTTTTTTCTCCATTTTCCGGATTGTCCTCGTTGTATCAAATCCGTCCATAACCGGCATCCGGCAGTCCAGGATAATCAGGTCGAACTGATTTGGCGCGTTTTCAAGGACACTGATTGCGTCCCGGCCATTATCGGCCAGAGTGACAATGCATCCCATATCCTTGATAAATTCTTCTGCAACGACCTGATTGACCGGAGAATCGTCGACGAGGAGAATATGAGCGCCTTCTGCTGTGTACCGGATTTGCGGAGATTTTCCGGGGCGCTCGTCGGTCAGTGACGGCATGTTTGTTCCTTCGGGGGCGTGATCGCTCAGGATGCTGAGGACCGTAATCAAAAAATCCTGTTTCCGGATCGGCCGAGACAAAAGAGAGTCCCAGTTATTATTTCTGCTCGTCAGTGATTCGTCCTCATTATTGGCAATCAGAATAATGGAAGGGAGTTTATGAATGATTTCCGGACCGATATTTTTTCCTGCAAGATTGTTTTCTTCTGCAGAAAGATATTCGGCGCTCGTAACAAGAAGGTCGAAATTTCCGATATCCATCGTTTTCGTTTCCGAGAAGCGCTCAAGGATTTTTGCTTTCAGGCCAATTTCGCCAAGATAGGCTGCAATGACATTCGCTATGACAGGATGATTTCCGACGATTAGCGCTTCCCCTTTTATTTGCGGAAGATTCTGGGCATTCTCCATCGTTCGGACAGGGATTTTTATCGTAAATGTGCTTCCTGTGTTCTCGCCGGAAACGAGAGATATGGTCCCGCCCATCTTTTCGGTTAGCTGCTTTGATATTGAGAGGCCCAGTCCCGAGCCTCCGAACCGGCGGGTTGTGCTCGCATCGCCCTGCTCGAATTGTCCAAAAATTGTTTTCTGGGCGGAATCCGGAATGCCTACGCCAGTATCTTCGATGGAAATTTTTAAATTTTCTTCCGATTTCTTTTTTTCTATATGCTCGATCTTGACAAGAACATGTCCTTGCTCGGTAAATTTCACCGCATTGCTCAGAAGATTGTTAATCACCTGCCGAAATCTTCCGGGGTCGATATTGACGATTTCGGGTATGCCGGCTGTTTCAAAAAGGACCAGTTCGATACTTTTTTCTCGGGCCTTGATTGCATGAAGATCCACGACCTCTTCCAGCAAGGGGCGAAGGCGGCAGGGGCGGGGTTCAAGCGTAAGCTTTCCGGCTTCGATTTTTGAGAAATCAAGAATATCGTCAATGAGGGATAAAAGACTCTCGGCAGACGTTATCAGTGTTTGCGCATATGCGAATTCTCTGGGTTTCAGATCCGATTTCATCAGGAGTTCCGCCATGCCGAGAATTCCGTTCATCGGCGTTCGGATTTCGTGGCTCATATTGGCGACAAATTCGCTTTTCATGCGGCTGGCTCTGCGCGCTTCCTCCTTCGCTCGTTCGGCTTCCTGCTCGCTGCGTTTAATGACCGTCAGATCGGCGTGAATGCCGATAATACGTGTTGCTCGTCCGTTATCGTCAAATTCGACGGCCCGTCCCGTCGTCCGGATCCATGTCCAGTCTCCACCCTTGTCTCGCATCCGTGCCAGAGATTCATAAAAATCCGTTTTGCCTTCAATGTGTTCCTGGAGTCTGTTTTCCGCATTTTCGAGATCTTCGGGATGAATCAGCATTCTCCACGTCTCGAATGTCATCGGTAATTCCTGCGGCTCGTAACCGAGCATTGTGTACCAGATGTCATTGTAAAAGACATCGTCGTTGAGAATATCCCAGTCCCAGATTCCTATTCTTGCGCCTGTGACCGCCTGATTAAAGCGGCGTTCGCTGTCCTGAAGCTGTTTTTGCGTCTGGCGCACCTGGGTCACGTCCCGGGAGACCCCAAGGATATAGCGCTGCCCGTCGATATCTGTGAAACCAACTTTTTTTGTATTCAGAATGCGCTGTTTTCCCTGATAATCGCTGATATTCTCGACGGTTTCGCTGTAGCCGCTCTCAAGAGCGATCCTGTCCTGTGAGATGAATACATTCGATTCTTCTTCCGTGAAATTTTCAACGCTTGTTTTTCCAACGATATTTTGTCTCTCTTCCGGGGGGAAAACGGAAAGGAAGGCCGGGTTGGCCTCGATTATTCTCAGTTTTTCATCTTTCACAAAAACAAGGTCCGGGATGTTGTCCATGATCATCTGGAGCCGGTTTTTCAGACGTGTAACGTCTCTCGTTCTCTCCCGGACGCGGTATTCTACAGTTTCTTTCTGATGGATAAGTTTGTACAGCGTCCAGGTGAGGAGAATTGCAAGAAGGACGCCGCCCAAGAGTGTGATTTCCGCAGAGCCGTAACTGATCCAGGTCTCAAAAGCAGGCGTTGTATGCCATAGAAAAGTCCATTCACGTCCGGCGAGTTCAATATGTGTCTTCTCTGTCAGGCGCGCATTTTCGCGGATCAGTTCCCGTGTGTAAGCGCTGCTGTTCCCGATGGCGTAGATCAGGGTCTCGTCAGTCGTTTCCGTGCCGTCATAAACTTCGAAATGAACCTTGTTGTCGACGATGTCCATCAGGTCGTGCAGAAATTTTTCGCCGATAAAGGGGGCGTAGATCCATCCAAGAAATTCTTTGTCCGGTTCTTTCGTGTGTAAGGGTATCAAAAGGAGAAATCCGGCGCCTTTTCGCTCGTCCTGAACGAGTTCGATTTTTTTTGTCAGAGCCGGTTGCTCGGTTTTCATCGCCCGAATGGCGGCCGTTCGTCTGTTGCTTTCAAAAGCGATATCCAGACCTATGGCTTCTTTGTTGATTTCTTCCGGGACGATGTAGGTTATAATAAATTTATCTTTGTGCTCGGTCTCCGGATGATTGATGAAACCCGGAATTTCTTTCCGGACGCTTCGGATGTAAGCGTCAAGATTCTTTTCATCAACCAGGCGGATCATGCCGACCCCATTGATTCCGGGAAGGGACTCTTTGATTTTTAAAGACCCGACGTAGCGTGTCCATTCATCCAGCGTTACTTTATGGGAGGCGTTGTAGAGCCCGAGTCCGCCGCGCAGGCTCATTTCATAAAGGCGATAGCGTTCCTGAAGTGCGTCCTCCACTTCGCCGATAAGAGCGTGAAAATACGCGTTATGCCGGGCGTTCTGCTCATCGCGTATCATATCCCATGAGACGATGCTCAAGAAAAGAATGATGAGGCCGCTGAGCCATGGCGATAAACGCCAGAGCACTCCGTGGGACCGGAGCGGACCTTCCTCTTTTTCCTGCCTTTCCGGAGCAGAACTTCTGTCTTTGCCTTTTATAAATTTGCTTTCCATGATCATGAGCGGATTGTATCAGATGCACAGGACATGCAACGATGAATAGAGAATCGGCGCACACATGGATATTCCATCCTTTTTTATATGGATTTATTTCAGGCTGGATTTTTGGAGCGGACGCTCTAAACTCCGGGAGGCGGTTTTACCGATTATTCCAACGATGCAAGAGGGACGTTATGACCAAGGATTATAAAGAGATTACCGGACGGATCAGTAAAAACATGGGAACGCTGCGCAAGCTTGCGCCGGAGGCGATGGGCGGGTTTTCGAAACTTGCGGCGGAAGCCGGGAAAGACGGTGCTCTCGATGAGAAAACCAAAGAATATATCGCGCTTGCAATCGGCGTGTCTCAACGCTGTGACGGATGTATCGGTTTTCACGTAAAAAAGCTTCTGGCGCTGGGTGCGAGTAAAGAGGAAATCGCTGAAGTTCTGGCCATGTGTGTCTATATGGGCGGCGGGCCGGCTTTGATGTATGCGGCCGAAGCTATTGAAGCTCTGGAACAATTCAGCGGATAATGGGCGAGGATCTTATTGATGGGCGCTGCGGCTGGGTCGGCCGCGGCAAACCGTTTTACGAAGCTTACCACGATTATGAGTGGGGTGTGCCTGTTCATGACGACAGGCTTCATTTCGAGATGCTTGTCCTTGAGGGAATGCAGGCCGGATTGAGTTGGGAAATCGTTCTGCGGAAACGTGAGGCGATTCGTGAAGCTTTTCATGGATTTGTCCCTGAACATGTCGCGGCGATGGAGGATAACGCGCTTGAGGCTCTGGCTGAAAACCCGGACATTATCCGCAACCGGATGAAAATTCGGGCGGCGCGCACGAACGCCCGGGTTTTTCTCGATCTTCAGCGGGAATTCGGGGCGTTCGATTCCTACGTCTGGCCGTTTGTGGGCGGTGCGCCGCGGATCGGACGTTGGCGCGCGTTGTCTGATGTGCCCTGTGAGACAACCGAAAGCCGGACGCTTTCAAAGGATCTGAAAATGCGCGGTATGTGTTTTGTCGGGCCTGTGATCATTTATTCCTACATGCAGGCCTGCGGTCTTGTGAACGATCATTTGCAGGGGTGCCGTTGCGCCGGAACATGATTGCCGCTCTTTTGTTGTTATGGAATTAATTCTGAAAGACTTTATTTTTATGGATTTTAATTGTTCCGAAATTTGCTAAAACATTTTGTATGAGTATCCCGAAAAGATTTACCGATGAATTGCGCGACCGGTTGACGCTCTCCGAAGTGGTGGGGCGGCGCGTCCGCCTGACCCGGGCCGGACATGAGTATAAAGGATGCTGCCCGTTTCATAACGAGAAGACGCCCTCTTTCTATGTGAACGACGACAAGCAGTTTTATCACTGCTTCGGCTGCGGTGCACACGGAGACGTGATCGGCTTCGTGATGGAGCATGATCATTTGTCCTTTGTGGAAGCGGTCGAGACGCTCGCGGCGCAGGCCGGAATGGAGGTTCCGCGCCAGAGCCCGGAAGAGATCCGCCGCGCGAAAACGGAAAAATCGCTCTACGAACTGATGGATCAGGCCGCGCGCTATTACGAGCGGGAGCGGGACAATCCGCAGTGGTCCAATGCTGCGGCCTATTTAAAGGACAGGGGGCTTTCCTCTGAAATCCTCGGCGCCTTCCGGATCGGCTATGCGCCGCCGGAGGGTGACGCCTTGCGCGCGCATCTTCATGGTCTTGAGTTCACGGACGCCCAGATTATCGAGGCCGGGTTGATGCGTCCGTCCAAGCGGGGCGGCGCGCCGCCCTATGCGTTCTTCCGCGACCGGATCATGTTTCCGGTTACGGACCGGCGCGGGCGGGTCGTCGCGTTCGGCGGGCGGATTTTACCCGAGACGCTCCGCTACATGCCGGAGTCCGGAGTCTCCGGAAACAAGCCGCCGAAATATATTAACTCCTCCGATACGCCGCTGTTTCATAAAGGCTCGATGCTCTTTAACGAATCACATGCCCGCCACGCCGCCTCGGAAGGGGAGCGGATCATCGTCACTGAAGGTTATCTCGACGTGATGGCCTGTTTCGAGGCCGGATTGCGCGGGGCGGTCGCGCCGCTCGGCACGGCCCTGACGGAAGAGCAGATCGGCACGCTCTGGAGGCTGGCGGCGGGATCCGATGGCGTTCCTATTCTGTGCTTCGACGGGGATGAGGCCGGCCGGCGGGCGGCCTGGCGCGCGACGGAGCGGATCCTGCCGATGCTCGCCCCGGATAAAAGCGCCGAAGTCGTGTTCCTGCCTGAAGGCGAGGATCCGGATACGCTGATCCGTACGCGCGGGGCGCAGGCCATGAAAAAAATCCTGGATCAGGCGATGCCGCTCGATGCGTTTTTGTGGATGCATCACTGCAGCGCCCGGCGGCTGGACACTCCGGAACAACGCGCCGGACTGATGAAGACGCTCGAAGACAATATTCAGCGGATTCAGGACCGCCAGATTCAATATTATTATAAAGAGGCCATGCACCGCCGGGCGCGGGAGGCGTTCTCGCGTTTCCGGGGTGGTGGGCCCACCGGGAAGAGCGGGCGCTTTGCGCCTGCACCGATAAAACCCCGTGCTGTTGGGTCCGCCAACCGCGCACGATTCGAGCAGATTCTGCTCGCGGTGCTGATCAATCATCCGGAATTGTACGAAAACATTGAAGAATCGGTTTGTGATCTGGTTTGTGCCGATGCGGGACTTGACAAATTGCGTCAGACTCTGTCTATTGCGCTTTCCGAATATCCGGGGCTTGACAGGGAAGCCCTGTGCGCCCATCTCACAGAGATCGGGCTGGCGGCGGAAATGGAGATGGTTTTAAACGATTCCGTCTATGTTCACGCGGCCTTTGCCCGTCCCGGAGCGGATTTCCAGGATGCGCTTGACGGATGGCGGGATCTCCGGGCCGGGCTGTCCAGAGCTGGTGCTCTGGAAGGTGAAGCCCGCTCTGCGGGCCGTGCCCTTGCCGCTGATTTTTCGAGCGAAAATGAAGAACGCCTGATGGCTTTGCGGGCCATCCACGCCGCAGGGGACGGCAAAGCGTAGGGGATTTGGTGCAAAAAACAGGAAAGACTTTGATTTTTCGTGTAATTGGGGTCTAATCGCAACGTAAGCGAAGCGAATCATATCATGGGATCACAGACGTCTGTTGGAAATCTGGCAGTGAGTGAAAAAGGACAGGAAGAAAATCGCGATCAGGCCGCGTCGGGCACGACGCTCGCCGGGGTCGTCAAGAAGCTTGTCGCCCGCGGCAAAGAGCGCGGATTCGTCACCTATGACGAGTTGAACAATGCGCTGCCTGCGGAAGAGTTTTCCTCCGAGCAGATCGAAGACGCCATGGCGACGATCTCGGATATCGGAATTCAGCTTGTCGAGTCGGAAGATACGGAAGAGGCGCCGGAAGCTGCGCAAGAAAGTGAAGGCTACGACACAGGCGGGAACATCTCGGACAGCGATCTCGGGCGGACGGATGACCCCGTCCGGATGTATCTCCGGGAAATGGGGTCTGTCGAGCTGCTCTCTCGCGAGGGCGAGATTGCCATTGCCAAACGGATTGAGGCCGGACGCGAGTTGATGATCGGCGGGATTTGTGAAAGCCCGCTGGCCATCGAATCCATCATCGCCTGGCATGACGCCCTTCAGAAAGGCGACATTCTTCTCCGCGAAATTATCGATCTTGACGCGACTTACAATGACGATCCCGAGGCGGCGCAAGACGGTGACGGCTCAACCGATGACGAGAATGCAGAAGGAAATGACGGCGAAGAAGAGGGGGCCGATTCCGAAAGCGAAGACGGTGACGTGGATGACGAGAGCAATGTCTCTCTCTCCGCGATGGAGCAGGAACTCGCGCCGCAGGTCATGGAGACCTTCGACAAAATTGAAAAAACCTACCGCAAAATGCAGAAGGTCCAGCAGGAGCGTCTGGAGCAAATCCAGCAGGGCAAGGATCCGTCCGACAGCGTGAACAGGAAATACGGCGCGCTTAAGGAAGAGATGGTCGAGTTGATGAACGAAATCCGGTTGAATAACGCCCGGATCGACCAGTTGATCGAGCGCCTGTACGGCATGAACCGTGAACTCGTCTCCCTTGAAGGCCGGATGTTGCGGATGGCCCTTGATTGCGGCGTGAAACGCGACGATTTCCTGAAAAACTATTACGGGGCGGAGCTGGATCCGAACTGGGTCGAGACCGTGCGCGGGGCTTCCGGAAAAGGCTGGGAGAAATTCGTTGAAAAGCACAACGATCAGGTCACGAAAATCCGCGACCAGATCGGGGCGATTTCCGAAGAAGCCATGCTTCCGATCGGCGAGTTTCGCCGGATCGTCTCGACGGTCCAGAAAGGCGAGAAAGAAGCCTCCCGCGCGAAGAAAGAGATGGTTGAGGCCAATCTGCGGCTTGTGATCTCGATTGCCAAGAAATATACGAATCGCGGCCTGCAATTCCTGGATCTTATTCAGGAAGGAAATATCGGCCTGATGAAAGCGGTCGATAAATTCGAATACCGCCGCGGCTACAAATTCTCGACTTACGCAACATGGTGGATCCGTCAGGCCATTACGCGCTCGATTGCCGATCAGGCCCGCACGATCCGGATTCCGGTTCATATGATCGAGACGATCAACAAGCTTGTCCGCACGTCGCGTCAGATGATGCACGAGATTGGCCGGGAACCGACGCCGGAAGAGTTGGCCGAGCGCCTGCATATGCCGCTCGACAAGGTTCGCAAGGTTCTGAAAATCGCGAAGGAGCCGGTCTCTCTCGAAACGCCGATCGGGGATGAGGAAGATTCCTCTCTTGGCGATTTCATTGAGGACAAAAACGCGACTCTACCGGTCGAATCGGCGATCCAGTCGAATCTGCGCGAGACGACGACCCGGGTTCTCGCAACTCTGACCCCCCGGGAAGAGCGGGTCCTGCGCATGCGGTTCGGGATCGGCATGAACACCGATCACACGCTCGAGGAAGTCGGCCAGCAGTTCAACGTTACGCGGGAACGGATCCGCCAGATCGAGGCCAAGGCCCTGCGGAAGCTTAAACACCCGAGCCGGTCCCGCAAGCTGCGGAGTTTTCTGGATACCTAACTCATCTACGGACAAGGCGCGCCTTATGTGGATTTCCGCAGAGTCAAATTCCCGAAGGCTACCGAGGCGACCGTTTTGTCGTGCGTCCGCTCTTAATTTCCGATGTGGTCAAGGATTATGACGCCGTCATGTCGAGCCTCGACAGGCTTCAGGGGATTTTCGGTCCGCGCTCTGCCTGGCCGTCGAAAGATCTCACATTCGAGCAGGATCTGATCGATCTCGGCTGGCATCACAAGGAATTCCAGAAACGCGCTTCTTTCGCCTACACGGTTTTCAACCTGTCCGGGGATAAATGCCTTGGCTGTGCGTATCTCTATCCGTCACAAAAAACCCGATATGACGGAGAGGCTTACTGCTGGGTCAGGTCCGATTCCGCGGATCTGGACGCGCCCTTGTACGAAAGCTTCAGGGATTTCCTCTCCAGCTGGCCTCTGAAAAACATTGCTTTTCCGGGACGCGATCCGGAGTGGGCGCAGTGGAAAAGCTTTCCGTATGCTTGATCTATTAGCCGTTAACTGGTAACTGGTAACTGGTAAGGGCCTGTAGCTCAGTTGGTTAGAGCGGACCGCTCATAACGGTTTGGTCGGGGGTTCAAGTCCCTCCGGGCCCACCACCGCTATAAAATTTTGGTCTTGCCCAAAAGACAATATGCTGTAATCCTAAAGTCTTATGGGGGGAAGGTCGAATCGCGAGGTGGTTCGGCTGCGAGCGTCAGGTTTTTACAGCAGGTTTATTTCTTCTTGTTAATTTCTTGAGGGGCTAATGCAAAAAAAAATTTTCAAGCTGGGACAGGCTTCTAAAGGCGCACGGTTCGGTAATTTGAAAACCGGTTTTTTTGAATATGTAACGCCGACGATGATTGCGACGGTGGTGCTCGTGTTGGTGTTGATTTTTATGAATCAGGATCAACTTGTCGAGAACTTCAACACGAACGTGATGCTCAATTCATTGATATTTCTTATAATTTTTATTGCTATCGGTTTATCGACAATTAACAATATCAACCTGATGCACGCCGTTCGTTTTTTCAGTGAAATAGAAGCGCATATGGATAGTGGAAAGACCGGGGAAGAAGATATTCGTGAACTACAGAATATCCTTGAAAGCAGGGCGTTTCTTGTGAATACGAAAAGATCATTCACGCTTCTTGACAATCTGAAACATTATAATCATCCGCTGGTGAGTGATACGGACGCGCGGCTTATTAAATCCAAGCTTGGTTTCCGGATGAGGAGTGCCCGCAGCCGTGTCAGCTTTCTGGCGGGTCTTCTTGTTATGCTGGGTTTGATCGGGACATTCTGGGGTTTGTTGATCACGATCGGTGCTGTCGGTGAGGCGTTGAACAGCATTTCGGTAAGCGGATCCGACGCCGGATCGATGGGGGGGATTATTTCGGCCATCAGCAAACCGCTTGATGGGATGGGGCTGGCGTTCAGTACGTCTCTTTTCGGTCTGTCGGGTTCTCTTTTGGTCGGTTTTTACAATTATGTCTGTTCATCGGCTCAGGATATGGCGATCGAGGACATGAGTCGCTGGATCGACGACCATATTCCGGAACCGGGCAAAATGGAAACAGAAAAGGGACAGGTTCTGAAGACCGCGGGCGAAGGCAAGGATCTTGAGGCGTGGCTGGCGAGTTTTGCCTACTTGTCCCACAGGACGGAACGGAAGCTTGGTGACGTCTTCATGGCGCTTTCCCGCTCGACGGAATCGACACTGCGCCTGTTACAGCACACGCAGTCTATCAGTCAGACGCAACTTGAGATCAAGCGCGGCATATTCAAAGGCAACGAAAGACTGGAAAAGCTTCAGGTCGCCGGAGAGTCCCTTTTGGAGAGGACGGGACCGCTTGCCGATACTGTCAGGCTTTTGTCGGATCGGGTTGAGACGTTGGATGCAACCATCCACGGCAACACTGAACAAAGCAGCCGTTTTGGAAGTAATATTGTCAGTCTGAAAGAAAATCTTGATATGAGGCTGACCCAGTTTATCGGCGATCTGCAATACATGAAGGAAAAAGCAGATAGCAGCAATGCAGCCTTGCCGGAAATCCAGGCCGTTCTGGGCAGGATTGACAAAAATCTTGCAACAACCAAGGAGGTCTGGACAAGTGAACTGGAGAGGCTTGCGCCTCTATTGTCGGAGACCTTGGCGACGGACAAACATGTGCTGGATTTACAGACGGCGCAAAAAGACCTGTATGAATCGAGCATGAAAATACAACATGCCATTGCGAATCGTCTGGAAAGCCTTGCCTCTGATCTGTCGGCATATATGCAGGGTCGTCTTGGTCGGCAGGATTACGGCCAGGAGATTGCTCAAAATGTCGAGTCGTTGCATCAAATGATTGGGGGCTTTGGTGGAAGTGCCGCGAAATACAAGAAAGATATTGAAGCCGCTCTTTCGACGTTTTCTGAAAATATCAGGCAAGATAAAGATAATGATCTGTTTATTCGTCAAATTCAGAATCTTGCGGAAGCAATTCATCAGTTGAAGGAGCGACAGGAAGCTCTCGCTGATCGGTTGGAAGATTTTAGCCAACTCATGGCACCGGAGGCCCGTCTTAAAGGGGCCGAGTTCGAAAGTGTTTTACATCAGATGCGGCTTCTTGCTGAAGAACTGCATCAGCAGGTTTACGTTATTTTGCCAGAATCCAAGCCCATGCCCCCTTGGGATGATAAATAACAAGCAGATTTTTTGAGTTCTCTGATGGATCGTCGCGAAGATGATATGGCCTCGCTTTCCTGGCCCGGGTTTGTCGATATTTTGTCGGCGGTCATCATGATGTTTGTTTTCTTTATTATGGTTATTGCTGTTGTTCTTTCCATTAGTTCTGTAATCCACAAACAGCAGGTTGAACAGGAAAGCCAACAGAAGATAACACAGGAAATTGCCGAATATATTGAGAAGGTAAAATCCGGGAAGGTTAATATTGAGAGCAACGAGACCCTGAAAAAACAAGAAGAAACAATAGAGCAAAAAAAGAAGGAAATAGAGGTCCTGAACGAACAGAAAGGCAAAATAGAATCAGAAATCAATGAGTTGGAAAATACTATCAAGCAGGTTCGGGCGCGATATGCCGAGACAGAGAATCAAAATATTGTCAGGAACGATGATCAGGCGGAACTTATAATCTTTTTCGACCAAAACGCCATTTCGATATCTGAGGAGACTACGCAGGAAATATCTTCTTTTATCAAAGACCATCTTCCGGACGGTTCAGGGCGCAGGGTTTCTATCACGGCCGGAGACAATCCTGGCGCGGCGACCCTGTCCAATTCCAGGGAGTTTAGCCTTGCCAGAATGTTAAATGTCAGAAATAATGTTTTGCAAGCGGGGGTTTTGCCTGAAAAAATCGAAGCCTTTTATCATGAGCCACACAAGCGGCAAAACAGTTACAATTGGATTACGATTACGATTGGAAGGGGCGGAGAGTGATGCAGTATATCCTGCCGTCGATGATAGTTCTTCTTGCGTTATTTGTATCCACGAACAGTTCCGCTTTTGCGGAAAGTCCGGAGGGCCTTGAAATCTCTCTGGCGAGTGCTGTTCTTTTTGCTCTTGAGGAAGATCCGCAGATCAAAATGGCCCTGGAGAGGACAAAGCAGGCCGGCTACGCGCTTGACGAAGCGAGAGCGGATTACTATCCACAGATAAGTTTGCGTGCCAGTACGGGAAAAGAATTCAATGACCCTGCCGCGTTCAAGGGCGCGGACGCGGGGGTGCGCAAGGATCATCTCAACACATCGGCCGAGGCTTCTCTGTCCTTGCGTCAGGTCATTTTTGATGTGGCAACCTTTGCAGAGATTGACAGACGGAAAACTTTGGTGGATTCCGCGGATCTAGAAGCGCTTATTTCCAGACAGGAAATCATAGAGGAGACGGTCGGCGCCTATCTGACGGTCCTCCAAAAACAACAGGATCTGGAGGAATCCCGGGTTTTCCTGCAGGAAATGACGGCGCTGATAGACCGGATTTCGAAAGCATATGAGGCCGGAGCGGAAAGCAAGGGCAAGCTGGACTATGCCCGTGCAAGACTTGAATCCGCCAAGTCCGCATTTACGCGCACACAGTCTTCCCTGGAGGATGCGTTGGATACGCTCGAATCGATTACCGGAAAATTATCCGCTTTCCGGGCGTATGAGCCCAAGGCTATCGATTTGTCAGGTTATGGCCTCGAGTTTCTGTACGATCTGGCAATGGGAAGAAATCCGGATATCCATTTATCCCATATCCAACTCGATGCAGAGCAGGCAAATCTAAGAAAAGAGTTCGGCGAATATTTCCCCGAGTTTAATTTTTTGGTCGAAGCCGAGCAATCGCATGATGAAGGCGGGGATATCGGTCGTGTTCGTCAGGCGTCAGCCATGCTGGAAATGCGTTATGACCTGTTTTCGGGGTTCAGCCGGAAGGCCCGCGGCAACCGGGTCGAAAGCCGAATAGCGGAGATCGAATGGGAAAAACGGGAGAAAGAGCGGGACATCAAGAAAAATATACAGCTTGCCTATAATGAAATGACCTCTTCCAGGCAGACGATTGAATCGAAACAAAAAGAACTGAACTCCTATCTTGAGCTCAAACGCTTGTACAAGCGCCAGCTTGGCCAGGGAGAGATCGATCTTTTTGAGGTGATAGAAAACGAGGAAAGAATAAACCGGGCGAATACGGAGATTCACGGACTGCAACACGACTTGTACCTCCGTTCCTACGAGTTGTTACGTCTGGTTGGTTCTCTCAGAAAAACCCGATTTTGTGAGAGCTGTTGAGAGAAGGCGTGATGAGCAAGAGATACAGGCTTTCTTTTTTTCTGATGTTCCTCCTTGTGTCCACCCCCGCCGTCCTAGAAGCAGGCGAGAAAGGGAAAGACCTTCAGTTTTCGGCGCTCGGGGAATGGAAACTTCATTTGGCGGAAACCTCTGAAACCGCTATTCCGTTTTGCACCTTGTTTCGGGCATATGAGGAAGAAGCCTCCGTTTACGTCTCAACGAACGCTCTGGGCTCAACCAAGACTGTGTTCGGGTTGCCCCCAGGCAAATACATTTCCGGAAAATCCCTGGAGACGCGTCTTCGTGCAGGAGAGTATGCTCAAAGCTACACATCCGCAGAGATACAGGACGATCTGCTTGAGCTAAAGATCGGACAGCCGGAACTGTTTTTCAACGGATTGTCGGAAGCCCGCAACATCACTCTGACAATAGAGGGGACCGATCTTACGTTCCGGACAGAGAACACCTCTGCCAACGTCAGGGATCTTCAGCATTGCGCGACAGGTGGCGAGTTGCAGCCCGTGCGTCCGGCTCCGCTTTTTTCTTCCAGGGACATGACTCGTTCGTTATCCTGGCTGGATGGCGGGCAGCCAGAGGACGAACGCTTTAATCAGGAAGGCCCTTCGTCGAACGCGACACGGATGAGTGTGGACGAAAAAGAACTTCTGGAAAGCCTGAAGAAAAAAATTATCATTCTGGAGAGGGAGAAAGAAGCGTTGCGGGAGAAGCTTGTCGAAACCCGTCAGGATCAGCTTTTCGAATTGAAGCAGGAGATCCAGGCGACCTATGCGGAGGATTCGTACAAGAACAAGCTTGAGGTTCTCAGGCAGCAACTGGAAAAAGAAAAGAGGAATAATGCCTATCTGAGGGAGCAACTGGAAGACGTCCGGCAGGAGACGATGGCGGCGCAAGACGATGTTCCTGCCGAAACCGCGCAAAGCGAGGAAGCAAGACAAAAGGAGCCCCCCCCGCCTTCTCAGATTTCTCCTGTTCGTCAGGAAAAGCGGGCCGCCATCAAGGAGATCGTGAGGGAACCTGTGCCGGAAACACCGGAACCAGAGCAAAAAAGCGACGAGGGAAGGACGTTGGCTGATCGTCTTTTGGCGCGAGAAGAGAGCGAACCCCCCGGAGCGGAGAAGAGTCAACCGGAAGAGAACACTTTCACGGAAAGCACGAAATCGGTAGAAAACACTTCTGGATCCGACGGTCCGTCGGCAGAGGAGACACAGCCTGTTTTTTCTTTCAATGAGAGTGTGCGGATGGAAATGGAAGAGAAGGCGATTCTCAAGAATATGAGGAGAGTGCAATGAGGTTCGCTTTTACGCTTATTTAACAGGGTTTCTGCTATAGTTTCATATGGTCCCTCTTAATCCAAAGGCGGCGCTGAATGCCCGATAGACCTTCAGATCAAGCCAATGTAATCGAAGCGTCGATGCCCGGTGCCGGGCAGACGCTCATCGTTAATGTCAAGCCGGGAGAATCCCTTAAGATCGCAGGCGTTTCTCCGGAGAACCTCCATGTCGATATTGTCGGCGCGGATATTGTTTTCCATGATCAGAACACGGGGGCGTCTCTCGTTTTTCCGGGGCTTGCGCTGTTTCTTTTCGAGGAAGGCGCGGTTCCTGAAATTTTCCTGAACGGAATCCCCGTAACGCCACAGCAGGTTTTGAGCCGTGTCGGGACAATCGGAAACATTACCGAGGAGGATTACATCTCCTTTACCTCGATGCGGATCGAGACGCAGCAGGAACAGCAGGAGGAACAGAAAAAACAGCAAGCGACCCAGGAGCAAGAGCAAAAAATCGAGCAGATGCAACAGACTCTACAGGAAACGCAGCAGGCGCTCGAAGAAGCCATGATGATGACGTCTTCCGCCATGCAGGAACAGCAGCAGACGCAGGCACAGCTTGAGGAGGCGCAACAGGCGCAGGCACGAAAGCAAAAACGGGATGCCGAGTTCTCGGAAACGCCGCCGATAGAAGAAAATGAGTATACGTCTTTCGACGACTCATCCTCTTCCAGCTCGTCTTCCGGTGTCGATGAACGGGGAGACGCATCGGAAACTCAGACAAATACCGATGTGCCGCAGACAATTCTTTCCAGTTCAACCTTTTCGTTCAGTGCTCTGCTGACACAAGTCGGTGCGACGAATGATACTGATACGCTAACCTACGACGGCGGCGGGGGGTCTGAAGAAGCAATCTACAATCCCGAAAACGAAGCCCAGATCGCGTTCGAGACGATCAACCTGACGAGCGATGCGCTCGGCTACACAATCAACGCCGATGACGCGGCATTGTTTGATGCCGACTCGGCGGCGCGCTCGATCAAGCTGAACTTCAGCCTTCCGGATGGTTTTAGTGTCACGAGCGGGACTTTTTCGGGACTCCCTTCCGGCTATTCCATTCAGGACGCGACGAGCGCGGGGGCCGGAACCTTCACGGTTGGCGCGCAGACGCTTGATTTGCTCGGAAACGCCAGTTTTGTTCTCCTCTATCCTGTATCGGGAGGGGCGGACTTTACGCTGGGTATGTCGTTTACAGCAGAATTTGATCCCACAAGCGCCGCGCCAGTCCCGGATGTAACGAACCAGACCTATGTGGTCACGCAGGATATCGAGATGAACGATGCGGAGGTTGCGGACGACCTGAATTACCGTGATGCCGGCGGTTCGCTTGTCTGGGTTTTGGATACCACGCCGAACGGCAACACGATCCTCGCGGGAACGGGCGATGACACGATCAATGGCGGGCTCGGTCAGGATATTATCGATGGGGGAGATGGCAACGACATTATCGCGGGAAGCGACGGCGACGATACCATTGACGGCGGCGATGGTGCGGACGCCATCGATGGAGGCGACGGTGACGACGAAATTGACGCGGGGGACGGCGACGATACGGTGACGGCGCACCAGGATGGCGGCGACGACATCTATGAGGGCGGTGCAGGCGACGATACGCTGGATCTTGCGATCGTCACGCAGGACATTACACTGGATCTGACAGTCGTGGCGGGCGGCTTTTCCGACCTCGATTTTTCCGGGGGCGAGCAGGATAAAATCAGCGGGTTTGAGACGATCATCTCCGGGAGCGGGAATGACGTCCTGACCGGAGACGACACGGACAACACGTTTTATGGCGGCGAGGGCGACGATGTGCTCGACGGCGGTGGACTTGGGGACGATTATCTGGATGGCGGAGACGGAAGCGATTCCATTTCCTTCCAGAGCGCCGGGAGCGGGATCACGATGGATCTGAATGCGGATCTGGCGGGCAACGTGATCAATGTCGGCACGGGCAACAAAACGATTGTCGATATCGAGAATATCACCGCGACCGATCACGTCGACACGATCACGACGAGTAACGAAGACAACATCGTCAGCGGCGCGGGCGGCGCGGACGTGTTTTACGACGGCGGCGGAAACGATACGATTGACGGGGGCTTTAACGGCGTTGATGACAGTGCGGCCGACCTGATTGATTATTCGGCGGCAGCCGCCGGAATCTCGGTCAATCTCGGCGTTGTCGATGCGGACGGGTATGCGACGCTGACCACGGGCGCGACGGCTGATTTGATCCGCAATATCGAATATATTACGGGCTCTGATCATGATGACACAATCACCGGCGACGCGAGCGACAACATCATTCGGCCCGGAACCGGCGTGGATGTGCTCGACGGTGGTGGGGATGCGGGCGGTGGCGATACGCTCAGTTACGACGATCTCGGCGGCGGTCTGAGTGTCACCCTTGATATTGCGGCCGGTATGGTTCAGGAATCGGGTGGGGATACTGATACGTTCAGCAATTTCGAAAATTTCGTTCTTTCCGCCCAGGACGACACCGTCATTGCCGATTCCGATAATGGCGCCGACGATCTCGACGGCGGTGACGGGTCCGATACCATCGATTATTCCGCAGAGGCCGGGGTTTATCTGAATGTCGATTTTAGTCTCGGAAGTCCTCAGGTCGCGGTTTATCAGACCGCTGACGATGTCTTGCGGGAGACGGATACGATTGCGAATTTTGAAGGCGTGGTCGGAACGGATAATGACGATACATTTGTCAACGGCTCGCAAGTCAACGTGATCGATGGTGGTGATGGCTGGGATATCGTCGATTACAGCGCGGACACGAACGGAATCAGTTTCAATCTCGGTTCCGGCGTCTTCGCGACCGTCACCACAAGCGGCAATAATGACAGTATCAGCAACATTGAAGAGGTCATTGGCGGCTCCGGGGCCGACGAGATGCAGGGGGATGACAACACGAATATCCTGCGTGGAAATGGCGGGGCAGACATATTTTATGCGAGTAAGGGCGGGGATACGTATGATGGTGGAGCAGATGGTGCTACTCTGGATTATTCCGTTATTTCCGCTGTAAATCTTGTCAACGGGATTACGGTCACGCTGGATACGGATGGAACCACGACCGTTAATGTCGATTTCACGGATGGAACGGTCACAGATACGCTGACGGATATTCGCAACATTGTCGGAACGTCCCTTAATGATACGATTACAGGCGATGAGGGCTTCAGTAATATAATCGGCGATGCGGGTGGGGATGATGTTTTCGACGGCGGCGGAAGCGGGGGAAGCGACACCATCGATTATTCCTATGTGACGACGAACGGCGTCACGATCAACCTGACCACAGAGACCGCGGATGACGATCTCGGGGCGGGGGTTGATGATACGATTACGGATTTCGAGAATGCGATCGGAACGGATCAGGGAGATGATATCACCGGGGACGGAGAGGCGAATATTCTCTATGGTCGGGACGGGGATGACACGATTTCGGGGGAAGGCGGCGGCGATACGATTTACGGGGAGGACGGCGACGACACGCTCGAAGGCGGGACCGGAAACGATACGCTGGACGGTGGTTCCGGAACCGACTGGGCGGATTACCGTGGTGCAGCGTCTGGCGTGACCGTTAATCTGGATACTCAGCAGACAACGAATGACGGGGACGGCGGCGGGACGGACACGCTGGTCTCGATTGAGCGTGTCTACGGGTCCGGTGATGATGACACGATCACCACAAATGCCTCGACCGCCAACCAGATTGTCGCCGGGGCGGGGGATGATACGGTCATCAGCAATATCTCTGACGGGACGAACATCTTGACCGGGGGAACGAATACGGGTGTTGGGGATACGCTCGATTATTCCGCGATGAGTTCCTTGTCCGGGAGCAGCATCACAGGTACCAACGCGACCATTTTTGATGCCAGCGGCGCCGATAACGTCACCGGTTTTGAAAATTATCTCTTCGGGAATGCCGGAGATAATATCACCGTCGATGTCACCGCGATTTCAACTTATCTGTATGGTTTTGATGCCGGCGGCGGAACCGATACGGTGACTATAACCGATAATGGTGATAATTTGTCGACTGGCGGAAAAGAGATTGACGGGTCGGATCTGGCGGCGATCTTTGACGATATCGAGATCATCGACCTGCAGGCGGCCACGCTGGACGTTGCGGACGATTTTACCATTACGGACAGCGATATTGAGGATATGATGAGCGGTGCCGGGAGCAGTCTTCAGATCCTGATCGACGGCACCACGATTGACATCAACGCCGATTTCGATTTCACCGGAAGCGCGGAGACGATTGCCAGCGACACCTATGACGCGGGATCGAACACGCGGACGATTGTCTGGAACAACAGCAATACGGAACTTGTGATTCACGATGCTACAGCCTGATCCAGAGCCTCTCGACAATCCGGCGCATATCTGTCTGCGAGCGGCCCTGACGGCGCTCGGGATTCATGCCGATCCTTTTTCCGGAATCTCCGGTTTCGATCCTTTTTCCCCGGAACAGGACGATTTTGAGCGCGCGATGGCCGATCTTGGGCTTGGGGCTCGATACGGGCGGCTTGACCTCGCCGGGGTGCAGGCAAGTCCCTGTCCCGTTCTGCTTCGCCTGCATGACGGGCGGCTCTGTACGTTCCTGCCTTTTGGCGGGCCGCGAGGGGAGGGCGTTTTCTGGTCTCCTGACGGGGTGCATCTTTGTGCGGAAGATCTCCGGTCCTGTTTTACGGGAGAGGCTCTTATGGTTTCGTCCCTCCATAAAACGGAGTCTTCCGATTCCGGCCGGGGCATCCGTTTCCGCGTGCGGGATCTTCTGCACACGCATCGTCAGCGGTTTTTTGATCTCGCGCTTGCCTCGCTTTTTATCAACCTGTTTGTTCTTCTCGTTCCGCTTTACACGATGAATATTTATGATCGCGTCGTGCCGAATATGGCGGAAGCCACACTGTTCGTCCTGACGGGCGGGATTCTTCTGGCGATCGTTTTCGATTTTTGTCTCAAAATTCTCCGTGCCTATATCCTTGACCGGATCGGCGCGGACCAGACTCTTCAGAGCGACCGGAGCCTGATGTTTCGGCTGATTCAGGTTCCGGAGCGTCAGGTTGTTTTATCGCCCGGGAAGCTCTCCAATCTGTTCCGCGAGATCCAGAACGCCCAGGGGTTTTTTGCCGGACGGCTTTTCCCTGCGCTCATAGATGCGCCCTTTGCCGCGCTGTTCCTGTTCGTGATTTATCTGTTGTGTCCGCCGCTTGTTCTGGTTCCGTTGATCGGGGCCGGGTTTGTCTTCGCGCTCAATTTTATGGGCGGGGCGGCGCTACGCCGGATTTCACAAACAGAGTATGAGTGCGCACAGGGAAAGCAGGATCGCTTGCTTGAGTTTTTAGAGGGCCTTCCTGCGCTGCGTATGTTGCGGGATCGGTCCGTTCCGATGACCGCATGGTCCGAGGCTTCCCGGCAGAGCGCCGATATCCTTCGCAAAGGCCGGTTTTTCAGCGCGTTTCTTGCGTCTTCGTCCGGTCTGATTATGCAGACGGTTTACGTCCTTGTGATTTTTTTCGGGGTTTATGAGATCCATGCCAACCTTCTGACCGTCGGGGGATTGATTGCGATTTCCATTCTCTCAAGCCGTGCGATGGCGCCGCTCGTGTCTCTGGCTGGGGCGTTTGCGCATCTCAAATATTTTCTAATCGTTCTTGACGCCGCAGACCGGATTTTCCGCCTTCCTCATAGCGGACGGCGCGACGCCCGCCTGTCGCCCAAGGGGCCCTTTCAGGGGCGAATAACGCTTGAAAATGTGTCTTTCTCTTATCCCAAACAGGCGCATCCCGTGATCCGGGATCTGTCCCTGTCCTTTTCTGCCGGGGAGGCGGTCGGAATCCTTGGGCGCAGCGGCGCGGGGAAAAGCACGCTTGGCGGGCTTCTCGCGGGGCGTCTGGAAGCGCTTGAAGGACAAATCCGGCTCGATGGCGTTATGCTGGAATCCATCCCTTCTGCCGAGTTGCGTCAAGCTGTCGTCCATGTCCCGCAGGATCCGCGTTTTTTTACGGGGACTCTAAGAGATAATCTTTTGATCACTCCTTCTGACCCGCCTTCAAAGGGCGCGCTTGATTTCGCCGTTCATGCGTCCGGTCTGGATCTTGTTTTCGCGGACAGTGGACTCGGACTCGATATGGATGTCGGGCCGCAGGGTGGAGCTTTGTCCGCCGGACAAAAGCAATCCCTGGCTCTTGCCCGCGCGTTTTTGTGCGATCCGCGCGTTTTGATTCTGGATGAGCCAGCCGCCGGAATGGATCATCATCTGGAGGCGCGCGTGCGTGATGCGCTCCAGGATTTTGTGCGGGGTCGGACGTTTTTCCTGATTACCCACCGCTCCGGCTTTTTGCCGCTTGTCGGGCGGGTGATTATTCTGGAGAAAGGCGGGATCGTCGCCGACGGCCCGCGCGAGAAAATTCTTCCCTCCATGAGCGAAGGAGGCGCGTCATGACCGGTTTCGATCCGCTTGATGGCCTCGACCGGAGCTGGTCTTATCGCCCTGTGCTCTGGGGCGTTGTCCTGATCGTCAGTGTCTTTCTGGTCTGGGCGTCCGGGACGAAAATCGATCAGCATGTGCGCGGATACGGAACGATTATTCCGTCCGGGAAAGCCCGGACCGTTCAGCATCTGGAAGGTGGAATCGTTCGGGAAATTCTTGTCCATGAGGGTGAGCAAATCGCGGAAGGGGATGTCCTCTTTGTCATCGAAAACATGGAAGCGCGCGCGGAACTGGATGAACTCGACGTCCGGCAGGCGGCGCTTTCCTTGCGTCTTTCGCGGTTGCAAGCGGAAGTGTCCGGTGACGAGACTCTTGCTTTTGAAGAATCGCTCGTCGAAAAATGGCCGGATATTGCCGCTTCCGAGATGGAACTGTTCCGCGCCCGGCGGGAGGAGTTTATGCGGGAGACCGCTGCGCTGCAATCTCAGGCGCGGCAGAAAGCTTTAAAACTCGAACATTTGAAATCGCGCAAAAGCAATCTCGAGGAAGAGCTTACGATTGCCCGGCGCAAGGATGAAATCAATGCCGGGCTGTATCGGGATGGCGCGGTTTCCGAGAGCAAATATCTCGACGCGCGAGCCCGCATTCGCGATTTTGAGACCCGTATTGCCGACGTCGAAAAACAAATCCCGGTGATCGCCGCCGAGCGGGAAGAAACGCTTGAAGAAATGAACAGGATTTTACAGGAACATCGTGCCGAAATCGCCGAAATGACGGGCGCGGCGCGTCAGGATCTTCAAAGGCTGGCCGAGCGCCGGAAAGTCCTGCGCGACGCCGTCACGCGCACGGATGTTCGCGCGCCCCTCAAGGGGATTGTGAATACGCTCTATATTCATACCTCCGGCGGGGTCGTCCAGCCTGGCGCGGCGCTCGCCGATATCATCCCGCTTGAGGAAGAACTTGTTCTCGAAGGGCAGATCAATACGCAGGATCGCGGCAAGATCTATCCCGGTCTGAAGGCCGCCGTGCGCCTCACGGCCTATGACTATACGCTTTACGGCGCGATTGACGGTCGTCTGGATCAGGTCAGCGCCGACCGCTTTACCGACCGGCAGGGGCGCGACTATTACCGCATCCGCGTGACGCTCGACGCGGCGGATCTCCCGGACGATATGCCGATCTATCCCGGGATGCAGGCGCAAATCGATCTTCTCTCCGGCAAGACAAGCATTATTCATGCCATTCTCAAGCCGTTCTTGCAAATTCGGGACCGCGCGCTACGGGAATATTGATTTTTCTCTATTTTTTGTCCTTTTTCCTCAACATTTTAAGCATTTTTAAAGAAAATTTGAGGAAAATGAAAGAAGTGGTACAATCGTATGATTTATCGCGTTTGTGCGTTATTTTCATGATTTTTTAGGCCGGGGCGTGCAACGCGTCCCCTAAAATGAATTGAAAGAGATCGGATAATGACATCGAAGCGCCTGCTGAGTACGGCCTCGATTCTGGTTCTGGCTTTATGTGGCGCCGGAACGCCTGCGCTTGCGGGACCAACCGGCGCGGATGTCGTCGCCGGACAGGCCACGATTTCCGTGGACGGATCGACGACGACGATTACCCAGCTTTCCCAGAGGGCCGTCATCGAATGGCAGGATTTCTCGATAGACGCCGGAGAACTGGCCAGATTTCTTCAGAATAATGCCGATTCTGCCGTTCTGAACAAAGTGATTTCCTCCCTGCCTTCGCATATTCTCGGGGAGTTACAGGCCAACGGAAAAGTCTTTCTTGTGAACCCGAACGGGATTGTCATCGGCGCGGGCGCGCAGATCAATGCGGCGGAGTTTATTGCCTCCACACTGAACGTCGCCACGCAATCCTTCATGGATGGCGGCGACCTCACATTCAGCGGGGACAGCACATCCGCGATCATCAATCTCGGGGAGGTCCATGCGGGTCAGGGCGATGTGTTCCTGATCGCCCGGCAGGTGCGCAACGAGGGCAGGATTTCCGCCCCGCAAGGCGAAGCGGGCCTGATTGCGGGCGGAGAGGTTTATTTAAGCACCGAACGGACAGGCGGCAGCGGCAGCCGGGTCTCGGTAAAGGCGAGCGAACTCGCGGTGGAACTGCGCGAGAAACTTAAGGGCAAGACCGGGATCGACAATCAGGGGATTATCGAGGCCGCCCGTGCAAGTCTTCTGGCGCAGGACGCGGATCTTTACGATCTGGCGGTGAACAATCGCGGCGTGATCCGCACGCGCGGCCTGTCCATGGGACCGGACGGGACGATCCGCCTTTTTGCGAGCGGACGTGGCGGCAGTGTCCGGCACAGCGGCTTCATCACCGCGCGCACCTATGACGGCTCCGGCGGGCGGGTCGAGGTTCTGGGCGATCATATCGCGCTGAAAAGCGGCTCCAGTATTAATGCGTCGGCGGTTCCTTTGCCCGGATACAAGCCGGATTTCTCCGGCGGCACGGTCCTGATCGGCGGGGATTATCAGGGCGGCGGCGATATTCAAACGGCCAGAACCACCGTGATGGAAGAGGGCGCCAGCATCTCGGCGGACGGTGCGGGCACGGGCGGCGGCGGAACAGTCATTCTCTGGTCGGATGAAGAAACGGCCTTCTCCGGAACAATCTCCGCGACGAGCGGCACGGAGGGCGGCGACGGCGGGTTTGTGGAAACCTCCGGCAAGGACACGCTCAAAGTCGGCGAAAACGCGCGGGTCGATACGCGCGCGCTGAACAGCAGCGGCGAAAGCGGCGCATGGCTTCTCGACCCGACGGATGTGAGCATCACGGACGCCGCGGGCGGCGGAGACATCATCGACACGACGATCAGCGCGAACCTCGACACGAACGGATCCGTCACGATCACGACGAGCGGGTCCGGCGCGGATGACGGCGACATCACGGTCTCAAACGCGACCATCCAGTATAGCGGAGCAGGATCGCAGGCCGACCTGACCCTGAAGGCGCATAATACGATCGACATCTATAACAGCGCCATCGAAAGCACGAACGGCGGCGGCCTCAATGTTACCCTCAATGCCGACAGCGACGGCTCCGGCGCGGGCGCGATCAGCCTCACAGGCTCGACCATCACCACCGAAGGCGGCGACTTTGTCGCGGGCGGCGGCGCGGACCCGCTGACTGCGGCGGCTTATGCGCCGGCGGGGAGAGACGCCGGAGTCGGCCTCTGGGACTCCGGCATTACAACCGGGGCCGGAAATATCACCCTGACCGGGCACGGGCATGATGATTCAGGAGCCGCCGGTGCCCGGTTCGGCATCCGTGTAAATGGGCGGTCCGCATTGTCAACAACGTCCGGCGAGATCACCCTGACCGGAACGGCCGGAGCGGGAGACCGTTATAATATCGGCGTCATTATTTCCGGCATGAACGACGGCGAGACGACCCTGCCCGAAAATGAAACCATGATCACGTCCGAGACCGGCGCGATCTCGATTACCGGACAGGGCGCGGGAACCGCGGATCTGAACCATGGCGTCAAAATAAACAACGACGCTGTTATCCGCTCGACCGGGACGGGCGCGGACGCGGCCACGATTACGGTTAACGGAACGGCCGGCGCCGGCGCCGGACTTGGTAATGCCGGGGTCGATATTTCCGGTTCCGGGACAATTTTTACATCGGCCTATGGCGACATTTTCATCACCGGTCAGGGGAATTCGGACGGCGATAGCGGCAGCTATCAGAATCGCGGTGTCGCTCTTCACGCCGCAACGTTGTCCTCGACCGGGACGGGCGCGAACGCCGCGACAATTACGCTCGACGGGACCGGCGGTCCCGGGGGCAGTTTTCAAAATGACGGCGTTTTTATCTCCTCCGGTCTTCTGACGTCTGTGGACGGGGATCTTTCGATTACCGGCCGGGCCGGCGGAACCGGTTCGGCAAGCTATCAGAATGCAGGCATAAACATTCAAAATTCAAGTCTGGTTTCTTCGGGGACGGGCGAAAACGCAGCGACAATCACACTCGACGGAACGGGCGGGACAGGGACCCACCATCATTATGGCGTACACCTTTCCTCCGGAACAAATGTGACCTCCGCCGACGGGAATATCTCCATCACCGGACAGGGGGGCGGGGACGGGACCGGCAACAGGAATTATGGGATCTTTGTCGCCAGCGCCGCCGTAGTGGAATCAACCGGAACGAATGCGGATGCGGCTAAAATTATCCTCGACGGGACCGGCGGGGACGGAGAGGATATCAATCACGGTGTTTATCTCGCAAAAGGATCGATGGCGTCAGCCTACGGCGATATCTCGATTACCGGACAGGGCGGATCGAATGGCGTGGCGACCAGTAATTCCAATCTCGGATTCAATGCGGACGGCGGGACAATTTCCTCGACCGGCACGGGCGCGGACGCGGCGAAAATCACAATCGACGGAACAGGCGGGGCCGGCAACAATTATAACATCGGCATTCAGCTCAATGGAGCAGACGTTTCTTCCGTCGACGGCGATATTTCTTTTATCGGTCAGGGAGGAAGCCGCGGCGGGGCGGGAAGTCAAACAGCGGGAGGCATCTATCTCATCCGGGGCGCCAGCGTAAGTTCGACCGGCACGGGGGCGGATGCGGCGGCGATCACCCTGCACGGCACCGGCGGGGCGGGGGATACTGATAATCGCGGCGTATATATTGCGGGCATGAATGACGGCGCGACGACGACGGCGGCGGAGGAGACGCAGATCACCTCGGTGGACGGCACGATTGCGATCACCGGGCGCGGGGGCGGTATACCGGACGGGAGCGGGAGGTATGGGCGTGGCGTTTTTATCACGAATGAGGCCGTTATCAAAAGCACGGGCGCCGGCGGCGATATCACGATTCACGGAACGGGGAGCAATACGACGGGTCAGACGGGACTTTTTATCACCGACACAGATACTCTGATCGAGACGGGAGCGGCGGATATCAATCTCACCGGGATCGGGGGCAGCGGGAGTCCCTCCGACACATCGGGTTTGGCTCTTTCCGGCGCTTCCGTGCTTTCCGACAGCGGCGCAATTACGCTTTATGGAGAATCCGGCGGTCCCGGCGGAGACGGCGGGACAAGTTTCAATAACCCCGTCAGCATTAACGGAACCGTTCAAACGACAAGCGCCGTCTCCGGTAAGGGGAAGATTACGATCATCGGAAACGGTCTCACCGATGACACGCTCAACAGCAGGGGCGTGATCGTTCAGGGGGATATTCTGACGAATGCCGGGGATATCCTGATCAAGGGTCAGTCGGAGACGTCTCTCAGCATCGGGACATGGCAACACCCGACCATTCAGTCCACGGGCGGCGGAACGATTACGTTCGATGTGTCTTCGGACGATCCCGCGGCCAGTCAAAGGCTTAATTTCAATGTGAACGACGTTTACACCCAGACGATCGGCGGGGCGGGAACGTCGGCGATCACGATCATTGCCGATGAGGTCACCTATGCTTCTACAGCCCTTCTCACCGTGGATTTTCAGACTTCCGGCGACATCACAATTCTGACGGCAACGGAAGGACAAGACATCAGCCTCGGCGATAGCGCCGGGACGGCGGGGCTGAACATCGCGCAGGAATTTCTGGATTTCTTTAATCCGGGCGGTCGCCTCATCATCGGCGACAGCACGGGCGCATCGGGCGTGACGACGGTGTCCGGGCTGGATATGTTCACCAATGACTACGACATTTACGGCGGGACGATTTATGCGGACAGCCTCACGAATGTGGACGGCTCGACATCCACACTGAACGCGCTCGCGGGGGATCTCTATTACACCGAGGACGACGTGGAGGACGGCGTCGGGGCGGGGATCCTGGACGAGGTGAAAGCCTATTTCACCGCCGCGCGGGATCTGATCCTGCGGCCCGAGGATCCGGCGGACAATATCAAGATTAACGGCGGCGGCGGGACCGGCGGGCTCTTTGAGTTTGAAGCGGCAGACCTTGCGGGCTTTACCGGCGCCGGGCGGAACCTTGTGATCGGCGATCCCGTGGCCGGAACGGGAACCGTCAATATCTCCGCCCTTGATATGAGCGGGACGGCGACCTACGGGATCGGCTTCGCGGGCGATATCATCAACGTCAGCGGCGACATCACAAGCGGGCATAATTTGTCCCTCACGGCCGATACGGTGAACTTTAGCAATTATAGCCTGACCGCCGCGCGGGATCTGACCGTCGCGCCGATGACAGACAGCCGCGACATGAGCATCAATGGCGGCGGGGTGGGATTGATCGTCAGTGCTGCGGCGCTTGCGAATTTGACTGCCGACAGCGACGGGAACGGCAGCGGCGACCTCATCTTCGGCGATGAAGAAGCCGGAACCGGCACACTCCTCGTCTATACGGGCGGCGCGCTGGATCTCTCGGCGGAGACTTACGGACTCGCGTTCTATGGAAGAAAACTCACCACGGACGGAAATATCCTGAGCGGGGCGGATCTCACCGTCCGCGCGGATGATCTGGATATCGGCGCCTATACGCTCTCGGCCAAAGAGAATGTGTCCGTGAGCCCGAACGCCCTGGACGGAGCCGACACGATTACGCTTGATGAAGAGGCCGGAACACTGAACTTCGGCGGGTTCACGGGCACGACCGTCAACCTCTCGCAACTCGTCCATGACAGCGACACAAACGGCTCGGGCATGCTGGTTGTCGGCGATGCGGGCAGCGGCGATTTCCTGTGGCGCAGCGATGATTTCGACATGAATGTCATACAGGCCCATACGGGCGGGGACCTGACGCTGGAGACGGTCACGGCGAACCCGGCCCGGAACTGGGGTCTTGGAGACGGGACGGGCGGCGACGCGGGCTTCGCGTTCACGACCGCGCAGCTTGAGGCTGTGAGCATCGGCGGGGCGCTGGTCCTCGGTGACGCGGCGGGGACCGGAACGATCGGGATCGCGGATCTCTCCGGCGCAAGCCTCGGTTACGGACTCCGCGCGACCGGCGGATCCATTGACATCGGCGGCTGGAACGCGGGCGGCGAAGACGTCACGCTGACCGCCCGGACGGGAGACATTACGACATCGGGCGGGCTGATCTCCGGCGGCGCGTTCGTCCTCAGCGCGGCGGGCGATATCGCGACGGCAGGCGCGCACCTGAACACCTCGGCGACGAGCCTCACCTACACGACGGGCGGAGATCTGTATCTTGACACGAACGCGGCGCTGGATCTTCTGTCCGGATATCAGACGGGGACGGGAGAGATCGAAATCACCGCGGGCGGCGGAGATCTGGACGTCAGCGGCGCTTTAAGCAGCACGGCCACAGGCGCGTCGTCCCTCACGCTCCGCGCGGCGGAGACGATTGAATTTTCGGGCGGCGCGGACGTGACGATCGCGGGCGGCGGAAGTCTTGACGTCATCCTCAACGCCGATAGCGACGCAGATCGGAGCGGCGCGATCGTCCTCCCCGATATCACGATCTCCACGGGCGGCGGCGACGTCACCATGGGCGGCGGGGCGGATCCGGCGACCGAGGCGGCGTGGGGGATGGACGGACATGGCAAAGGAATCAGACTTGACGGCACCCGGATTACGACGGGCGCGGGGAATATTACGCTTACGGGTCACGGGTATGATAGACGGGAATATGGATCAGTCCATGGTGTCTACATATTGGGGGATACCTCTCTTCAAACAACAACCGGCGCTATCACTGTAACCGGAACCGGCGGAGGTGGTAAGGAACAAAATCACGGTGTTCTGATTGAGGATAGCGGCACGCAAATCTTAAGCGACAATGCAATCACCATCACAGGAACAGGCGGTGCGAACGGATTTGCCAGCAATTATAATTATGGGGTAAGAATTCGCTCCTCCGCCCAAATTGGCTCTGAAGGAAGTGATGTTAACATCACCCTGACTGGAACAGGGGGAGCCGGAGACGATAATAACGTAGGGGTTTATGTTGGCGGCAGCAGTAAAATTTTGAGTGACAACGCGATCACCATCACCGGCACGGGCGGGTCGAACGGTCAGACGGGGAGCAATAGTAATTACGGTGTTAACATCTCCTCATCCGCACAGATCGGCTCGACAAACAGCAATGCCGAGATTTCCCTGACCGGGAGCGGCGGGGACGGAGAAGATAATAACTACGGCGTTCGAATTTATAGCAGCGGCACGAAGGTTCTGAGTGACAACGCGATCACCATCACCGGCACGGGCGGATCGAATGGACAGACGGGCAGCAACTCTAATCTCGGCATTATGATAAATTCGCCCGCCCAGATCGGTTTCGAAGGGAGCAATGCCGCCATCACCCTGACCGGGACGGGCGGAGCGGGGGAGGACTATAATTACGGTGTTCATGTCACGGGCGCCGGTACGCAGGTTCTGAGCGACAACGCCATTACAATCACAGGAACCGGCGGGTCGAACGGACAGGCGGGAAGTAATGCTAATCACGGTATTGTGGTCAATGCGTCCGCCCAGGTCGGTTCCGAAGGGAGCAACGCCGCGATTACCCTGACCGGGACGGGCGGGGCCGGGGAGGACACGAACGCGGGCGTCTGGATTTCGAGCGACGGCACAAAGATCCTGAGCGATAATGCCGTTACGATCACAGGAACCGGCGGGTCGAACGGACAGGCGGCAAGCACAAATAACTACGGTGTCATCGTGTATGACGGCGCGCAAATTGGTTCCGAGGACAGCACAGCCGATATCACCCTGACCGGGACGGGGGGCAACGGCAGCAGCGTCAACTTCGGTGTCTCTCTAGCTCTCAATACAAACCTCCTGAGCGATAACGCGATCACAATCACGGGCACGGGCGGATCGAACGGCCGGGCGGAAGGATATTCTAATAACGGGATTATCGTGCAGCTTTCCGGCGGTATCGGCTCTGAGGGCAGTAATGCTGCGATCACCCTGACCGGAACCGGCGGAGCTGGAAGCCACTACAATTCCGGTGTTGTCGTTCATCACGATGGAACCCGAATCCTGAGTGACAATGCAATTACAATCACGGGAACCGGCGGAGATGGAGAGCATAACAATCGCGGCGTTTCTGTCAGTTCGTCCGCCCAGATCGGCTCCGAAGGGAGCAACGCCGCCATTACCCTGACCGGGACGGGCGGGGATGGAGGGCGCTCCAATTCCGGTGTTGTCGTTTATCACGATGAAACCCGAATCCTGAGCGACAACGCCATTACAATCACAGGAACCGGCGGGTCGAACGGACAGGCGGCAAGCACAAATAACTACGGTGTCGTCGTGTATGACGGCGCGCAAATCGGTTTTGAAGACAGTGCTGCCGCCATCACCCTGACCGGGACGGGCGGAGCGGGAGAGGACTATAATTACGGTGTTTATGTCACGGGCGCCGGTACGCAGGTTTTGAGCGATCATGCGATTACACTCAACGGCACGGGCGGTTCGAACGGGCAGACCGGCAGCGATGCAAACCGCGGTGTTCTTGTCGCCAGTTCCGCGGAAATCGGCTCTGTGAACAGTTCCGCGGCCATTGCCCTGACCGGCGTCGGCGGGACCGGCGGGGGTTCGAACACCGGCGTCTGGATTATAAACGAGGGCACAAAAATTCTGAGCGATCATGCCATCACGATACAGGGCCGGGGATGGGGAACGGGTGAGGATAACGAGGACATCTGGATTTCCGCCGCGACGGTTTCGGCGTCCGGGAATCTGACCCTTATCGGAGATACGTTCGATCTCAGGACCGCCCCTGTTCTCTCTTCGACCGGCACATTGACGCTGAAGAACCGGACGGGCGGGGCGTCGATCGGCGTGTCGGGCGGGGCCGGGGACCTGGACTTTTCGGATGCGTTTCTGGCAAAGTTCACAATCGGCGCCGGGCTTGTGATCGGCGATAGCGGCGGGACGACCGGCGCGGTCGACGTGGATGGCTGGGATCTTTCAGCGGCGGGGCATGACGTCGAGATTTACGGCTCCGCGATCAATGTGGGTGGCGGGCTGGACACGCCGGGGGCGCTGACCTTCGGGACGAACACATTCACCTATGACGCGAGCGCGATTCGGGCGGCGCGGGATCTGACCTTTACCGGTCGCAGGCCGGGGACCCTCAGCATTGCGGGCGCGGGCGGGCTTGAGAGTACGGGCGGCGCGGCGTCCCTGAGCGCTGCGAACGGGATTGCGCTGTCCGGCGCGCTGGATGTGTTCGGGTCTTTGACCGTCAGCGCGGGCGGCGGCGATTTTGAGACGGGCGCGTCCGTGAGCGCGGGCGCGGATATCGACATCACGGCAAAAGACATGGTGATTGGCGGGCCGATTTCGGCGGGCGGAGACATGACTCTCCTGCCCTGGCGCGCGGCCTCGTCCATCGGGCTTGGCGGGGCGGCCGGGGCTTTCAGCCTCAATGATGCGGAGCTTGCAAATCTGTCCGTCGGCGGGCTGCTGACCATCGGTTATGAGACAAGCGGCACGGGCGCTTTGCGCATGAACAGCGTGGATGTGTCGGCGGGCGCATATGACGTCGCGCTCTACGCCGGAGAGATTGTCGGGCGGCGCGGATTCTCGGCGGACGGCGCGGTTTCCATGACGGCCTATGAAGGAGACGTCAATCTCGGCGGGACAACGCGAGCGGCCGGGACCGGTAATACGCTTGTTCTGGCGTCTCTCAACGGGAATGTGAGCGCCGGAAGGCTCGATCCCGGGGCCGGGCGGTTCCTTGTCTATACCGGAAGCTACGGGCAGAGCCGCGTGCCGTCCGCCGCCGTTCGCCGACTTGGGGTGCGTTACGGCGACCTGCCGCCGGGGGACGTGACGGCGGGAAGGGACAGGGTTTTCTATCGGCAGGGCGCGGGGGAACTGGCCTCGGAGGTGAATGTCATGCCGGAAGTGGATCAGGTCCGGCGCGCGATGGAAGCCGTCCCCGGGATGGCGATGCGGGTCGGCAAAATGGTCACCGAACTCATGCGTCCGAAAAAGCCGCCGGAAAACATGCCTGAAACCCCGCTTGAGCCGACCGGGCCGGAACTGTCTCCGGTTCCGTCTGACTCTGCCTCCTCCTCCTCCTCGTCAGAAGATCCTGCGGGGGCTTACGATTCGTCCGAAGACCGCCCAAAGCGCGAGCCGCCGCCTGGCGCGCGGGAGCCCGCCGAGCCTGAAATCATCGTAGGCGATCGCCCGGTTAACGACGAAGGCGCCGAGGGCGTCGGCATCCCGGGCAGCGAGTGCACCGCCGATCCCGAGCAAGGCATCACCTGCACCGGAGCCGCACAAGCCGAATAAGCCCCACCACACCCACGGCAAAGAATGCGGGTTAATTTTCTCCATCCGTCATTACTGAATCTGCACAATTGAGAACGACCAACGGGAGTGTGGCAATCCGGAAATTTGGTCAGAAAATGCCCCCATGGCTGGCTCAGCGGCTGGATTGCCATGTCGGCGTTGTCTTCTCGCAATAACGGATAGAGAAAATTAACCCGCATTCTTTGCCGTGCCGGGAAGCCATGCATCCGGCGAAGGGCTGTGATCCGGACTTTGCAACGCAACCAACGGTGTTTTCAGGGTATAATATAAAGGAATATGACACAGACACACGGGAGGCTGAAATGTACACACATACGGTGTTTAATGCCCGGAAGACGGATGTTCGCGAAATCGACTTTCTCGCCTGGAGTGTCGAGCGTCAGCGCGACCGGATGGAAATGAAGAACAAAACCAAAGTTCTGCAAAGCCGCCCACGCCAGCGTGCCGGCTTGCATGACGGCGAGACGTTGCATTAATCTGTAAAAAAATCCGGGTTGTTACGTTACCCTTTTTCCCTTAAAAGCCGCTGTTTCTGGCGGCCCCAGTCGCGTTCCTTTGAGGTTTCGCGCTTGTCGTATTGTTTCTTCCCTTTGGCCAGCGCAATTTCGATCTTGGCCATGCCGCGCCCGTTAAAATACAGCCGGACCGGAACGATGGTGTAGCCTTCGCGCGTGATTGCGCCGATGAGCTTATGGACCTCCTTGCGGCGGAGCAGGAGTTGCCGCGGGCGGCGGGGTTCATGCTGGAGGTGGGTTCCGGCCTGTTCGTATTCGGGGATATGCGCATTAAAAAGCCAGAGATCGCCGTTTTTTTCTCCAGCGTAGGACTCGTTGATGCTGCATCGGCCGAGGCGCAGGGATTTAACCTCCGTCCCGGTCAGAACGAGGCCGGCCTCGAATTTTTCTTCGAGGTGGTAATCGAACCGCGCGCGCCGGTTATCCGCGACCGTCTGGTTCACGGATATCATGCCGCCGCCCTTTTTCTTTTTGTTGTTTTTGGTTTTATTTTCGCTCATGCGGCCGTTTTATAATTCGTTAACTATGGGGACACAATAAATTTATTGTGTCCCCGGCGGGTTAGAGAAGTCGCGCTTTTTGCAGGGCGTCGTCCACGGCGGCGCGGCAGGCCGGCGAGGCGCTGACGAGCGGCAGGCGGACGTCTTCGCGGCACAGGCCGAGACGGCTCATCGCGTATTTGACCGGGGCGGGCGAGGTTTCAAAGAACATGGCCTTGTGGACCGGGGCGAGGCGTTCTCTGAGCTTGGCCATGTGTTGTAATTCGCCTTTCTGCCAGGCGTCGTGCTGGGAGGCGCAGAGATTGGGCGTGAGGTTTGCTGTCACGGAAATCGCGCCGTCGCCGCCCTGCGCGAGGAAGGCGAACGTCGTGCCGTCCTCGCCGGTCAGGAGGCTGAAATCATCGGGGACGAGGCCGCGGAGCAGGGCCGGGCGGGCCAGATCCCCGGTCGCGTCTTTCAAGCCGACAATGTTTTTGAGCTTCGTGAGTTTGACAATTGTGTCAATGGTCATGCCGACGCCGCTCCGGCCCGGGATGTCGTAAAGGACGATCGGGAATCCGCTGCTGCCGTCATGAACGGCGGAGAAATGCGCGTAAATGCCGTCCTGTGTGGGTTTGTTGTAATAAGGAACGACGACGAGAGCCGCATCCGCGCCGGCATTTTTGGCGAATTGCGTGTGGCCGATTGTTTTTTCCGTGCAGTTTGTGCCCGTTCCGGCGATGACCGGAACCCGTCCTCCGGCGATATCGACACAGCGGGAGATCACACCTTCGTATTCTCTTTGGGTCAGGGTCGGCGTTTCGCCGGTCGTGCCGCAGGGGACAAGGCCGTCGCAGCCCTTTTCGATCTGGCGCTCCACGAGTTCATCAAAAACGGGCCAGTCGATTTCACCGTCCCGGAACGGCGTGATGAGCGCTGTGAGAGATCCTTTAAACATGGCTGCGAATCCTTTTTCTTTCCTGTATGATGTCACGCAGATATTTTTAGCCCGGCGGCACAGGTGTACCTTATCCCCGCGCCGGGATTTTCGCAACCGTAATAGACCGTAATAGACCGTTCTTGCGTGTGCCGGAGCTGATTTTATGAAAGAAACCCGTGTTTTAAAGGGAATTGTTATGCGGCTCCGCCGAAAATCGTTTCTTGTGCTGTCTTTTATTCTTCTCTGCTTTGCTTTTTCTGCGGGAAAATTCGTGGCGGCCGACGAGCCTTTGCGCGTGGCCTCAAAAGGGAGCGCGTCTTCCTATGCTTCCGCCTATAACGGCGTGACCGGGACCCGTTCCGATCCGGGCACGGCTATTTTGGCGCAGGTCAAAAAAGGAAAATGGGACGAGGCGCGGCGCGCGGCGCGCGCGCAGGGAGATCCTCTTTTGCTCCGGCTCGTCGAATGGCTTCATGCGCGAGAGAATTCCGAGGCGCTTGATTATGACCGGCTGCGTCATACGCTTTCGGCGTATCAGGACTGGCCGGGGCTTGGCGGGCTGATCCTCGATGTCGAGCAGGAAATGCCCGGCGGTTTGTCCGATGCGGAGGTCGTTTCCTGGTTTTCCGGTCATGCGCCGCGCACGGCAGACGGGGCGATGCGCTATATCGACTCCCTGCGGGCGCTTGGAAGAACGGGCGACGCCGCGGCGGTTGCCGTCAAATGGTGGCGGACGTCCCTGTTTTCACGTGCGGAGCAGTCCCTTTTTTTGTCGCGCTACCGCTCTTTTCTTTCGCAGGAGGATCATCGCGCCCGTCTGGAGCGGCTGCTGGCGGCGGCGCATTATACGAACGCCCGGGCGATTGCGGATCTGGCCGGAGACGGATATGCGGATCTGGCCGAGGCCCGGATCGCGCTTGCGAACGGGAGCGCCGGGGTCGATGCCCTGATTGCCCGTCTGCCGCCCTGGTTGCAGAAGGATCCCGGTCTGACGCTGGAGCGCGTGCGCTGGCGCCGGACGAAGGGCCGGATTTTCGATGCGATGAAACTCCTGCACGAGATGCCGGAGGTTTCGCACCTTCCAAGCGCGGATGCATGGTGGCGCGAGCGGCACATCATCGCGCGGGAGCTTTTGGAGAACCGACAGCATGAAAGTGCGTATCTGCTCGTCAAGAATCATCGCCAGACGGGCGGTCTTCCGTTTGCGCAGGCGGAATGGATGGCGGGATGGCTGGCCCTTAATTTTCTGAACAAGCCGATGGAAGCGTTCGATCATTTCGAGCGGATGTTCAATGCGGTCTCTACGCCGATCAGCAAGGCACGGGCCGCTTACTGGGCGGGACTTGCGAGCGAGGCACTCGGGTATGAGAGTATCGCCCGGAAATGGTATCAGGTTGCGGCCAACCGTCCGGCGACGTTTTACGGACAGATCGCGGCGGGCGTAATCGGGGGAGCCTTGGAGGCCGTCGGCGGTGTCGGAACGGTTCCTGCTACGGCCCGTCCGGTTCCGGATATGGATGCGCGGGCCCTGTTTATGTCGGATTCCCGTGTCCGGCTTGCCGGGTTGCTGTCCGGGGCCGGTTTTTATGAGGAGGCCGGTTTGTTTCTTCAGGCGCTTGCGGGCCGTCCCGTCAACGGATTGCCTTCCGGGGTTGCGCGCGTTCTGGCCGCAGAATATGCCGCAGGGATCGGCCAGCCGGGCGATGCTCTGAAAATAGCTCTTGATGCGCAGAGCAACGGCGTCCTGATGCCGGAATATATCTATCCGACCATACTGACTATTGTTCGGGATATTGACGCCGAATGGGCGCTCGTTCATGCGCTGATCCGTCAGGAGTCCCGTTTTAAAACCCATGTGATCAGCCGGGCCGGGGCACGCGGGCTGATGCAGCTTATGCCCGCGACGGCGAAAGGCGTGGCCCGGCAGGAAGGTCTGTCATACCGGCAGGACTGGCTGACGGACCGCCCGGCCTATAATATCCGTCTCGGCGCGGCGTATATTCAGGAGCAGCTTGAAAATTTTGAAGGCTCCTATCCGCTCGCTATCGCGGCATACAATGCCGGACCGGGCCGGGTCCGGGACTGGCTGAAGCGGTTCGGCGATCCGCGGACTGAGGACATACGTATGATTGACTGGATCGAAATGATCCCGATATACGAAACACGTAATTATGTGCAGCGGGTCATGGAAAACATACAGGTGTACCGGATTCTTCTGGCGGATCTGCAGCGGGACCGGTTCGATCCTTTGCATCTTGCGTTTCATTTTTCGCCTATTCCAAAGAAGTAACGCGTTTCGCAGAGATTTTCGCGTTTTGCAAATCCCTCGCAGCACCTAAGTTATTGATTTTTATTAAATCATAAGTGGCAAGCCTTTTGCATGTTCACCGTAAGGTATAGATAACCTGAAGTTAATATGTGTAAGACAAGGCAGGCAAGGTCTGTGTTTTGCGCCTTTAGAATAATATGGAAGGATGTTTTGTTATGAAATTATTACTGGCAGACGATCATACATTGTTTCGCGATGCGCTTTCTCAATATATCGAGCGTTCCGATTCAGGAGCAGAAATTATTCTGGCCGAGGATCTCGAACGGGCATTGAAAATATTGTCCGAGATTCCGGAAGAGCGGATGTTGCCGGATCTTCTCCTTCTCGATTTGCGGATGCCCGGAATGAACGGGATGGACGGCCTCGTCCGGGTACGCAAGGCGTATCCCGATCTTCCGGTCGTCCTGATGTCCGGGGTGGCGGAACCTGAGGATGTTCACCAGGCCCTTGATCTTGGCGCACGGGGATATTTCCCGAAGACCCTTTCCGGGCGTGCACTGCTTCAGGCGATTTTGCTGGTTCTTTCCGGGGAGCGGTTCCTGCCGCTCGACCATGCGAACAACAATATCATGCCGTCTTATTATGAAGGGCGGCCGCGCGGAGAGAAGAACGTCTCTGTTCCTTCTCACGGCACACACGGAGATTACATGAAAAGGGTCGCTGATCTCCCACACAAGGACGAAGCGATATTCTCGAAACTGACGCCAAGAGAACAGGATGTGCTCGCATATCTGATGCGGGGCGCATCGAACAAGGAAATTGCCGTGGCGCTTGATCTTCAGGTCGTGACCGTGAAACTCCATGTGCGCGGGATCTGCCGTAAGCTCGGCGCGAAAAACAGGACTCAGGCCGCCCTGATCGCTCAGGAAATGAGCGTGCATGCAGCAGGATAAGGAGACGGGGCTATGAAGAATGTATTTTCATCCTGTGAAAAAAAAGGAGGCGCGTGGGCCGGGGATCCGTCCTCTCGGCTGAAAATTTGTGATGTTATGCCTGTGCTGCTTATTCTTGCGCTGACATTTTCTATTTTCCACTTGTCTTATACGCTTATCCTGAAAGAAGAAAAAAGTGTCAATCTGCATCTCCGGCAGGGTATTTATACGATTCAGCTTGAGGATGCCTTTCATGATTTTGAGCGCATTGCTGTAAATTATGTATATGAAACGTTTGAAGACAGCACTGAAACCACCCGGGAATTGCAGGCTAGACATGATGGCCTGATGGAAATATTCGCGCGTTCTTCCCTTAAAAACGAACAAGGCCGCCTGTTATATCCGGATCTTCATGGTTCCGATATTTTGGAGCGCGCCAAACAATCTGCCGTGGAGATGTATGCTCTTTTGAACGGGCCGGGGACTGTTCAGGAGGACGTATGGCGGGACAGATTTTTCGCGCAGGCGAGGTTGATGCATGAAATGATCGAGGGGCTTGCAGAGACGTTTCTGGAGGATGATATTGCCAGTGTGCAAGACAGATTTTTGTTTGATAACAGGGATGTGATCGTTCCGATCATTCTGATTGTCCTGACAGAAATATTGCTTGTCATTGTGCTCGTCCGGCGAATTTCCGCATTTCGGGAGAGTGATCAGGAACGACGCAAGGCTCTGGAAAGCCTTCAGTCCCGTATCGCGGCGATTGAAGCGGCATCCGACGGGATCGCCCTGATCAACCGGGACGGTCATCTCATATATTTGAATGAGGCCATGCGGCGAGCCTGCAGCGAAAATAATTCAGGTGAAATCCTGATGGTAGGAGAACACTGGAGTCGGCTGTTCGGTGAGGGTGAGAAAACCCGGATTTATCATGAAATTCATCCGGCGCTTGACCGCCGGGGCGTCTGGCACGGGCGGATTGAGGACAAGAACGGCGCAGGCCTTCCTTTCTATCAGGATGTGACGTTAACACGGCTCATTGATGGCGGTCTGATTTGTATTCTTCGGGATATTACGCACCAGATGGAAATACAGAAAATTGCGGAAGACCGCCTTGTGGCTATGGAGACGGCCCGGGATGGCATGGGGATTGTAAACAACCGCGGAATTCTGACTTACATGAACAAGGCGATGATGGATCTGCACGGGGTCGATTACGCGGACCGGTACAGATATCTCGGACACAGATGGGAACGGCTCTATCAAAAAGAAGAGCGCGGGCGCATAACGAATGATATTTTACCTGAGATTAAGGAGAAGGGGGACTGGATCGGCGAGTCCGCTATTGAGAGAAAAGACGGGACAATAGTGCATGCGGAGCTCAGTTTTACCCGCCTTCCCGATAACGGCTTTGTTGCGATGGCCCGGGATATCTCCGAGCGCATCCGCTCCCAGAAAGAAACGGAGCAGTATCGCGAACAACTCTCTCAGGCTCAAAAAATGGAAGCGATCGGGCGCCTGGCCGGCGGGGTGGCCCATGACTTTAACAACGTGCTGGCTGCGATCATGGGATATGCCGAGTTTATTACCGAGGATACGGAGGACGACAATCCGATCCATGATTTCGCAAAAAAAATCACGATGGCGTCCGAGCAGGCCCGGGACGTTGTCGACCAGATGCTCGCCTTTTCCCGCCGGAATGTGAACAGGCGCGAGCATGCGGATGGTATTGCGCTCGTTTCCGATGTTTTGGCGATGCTGAGCGCGACATTGCCGAAATCCATTGAGCTTGAGTATGAGGCGACGGTTGATCGGGCCCCGGTCTACGTGAATTCGAGCGAGATCATGCAGGCTCTGATGAATCTGGCGATCAATGCGCGGGATGCCATCGGGGAAGAGCGCGGGATGATACTGTTTCAAGTGGATGAGGTTTTTGCCACGCCGGATCTGTATGAAGAAATGCTTGTTGAAATGCGCCCCGATCCCGGCACGGAGCCGCCGATCCGGATCTATCAGCTTGATGAAAACAGGCATGTCATGGAAATCGGGAATATGATCCGGAGCCGCGCTTATGTCCGGATCATTCTGGAGGACACGGGATCGGGTATGAGCCGGGAGATTATGGAGCGGGTTCTCGAGCCGTTCTTCACGACCAAGAGCGTTGACAAGGGGACGGGACTCGGCCTTGCGAACGTTCACGGGGTCGTGATTTCTCATGACGGGGCCATGGTTGTTGAAAGCGCCGTTGGAGAGGGGACACGGTTTGAGTTGTATTTCCCTGTTTATGAATCAACGGGAGAAGGCGACAGCGTGTATGACTATGAGAAAGCGGTTGGTTCAGACATGGCAGCGGAAAATTTAAAAAGTGAAAAAGATACTCGTATTCTGCTCGTTGAGGATCAGGAAGAGGTCCGGGTGATGATGGAGGCAATGCTCAGACGTCTGGGTTATAGCTGTTGCCTGTGTACGGATGGTCTTCAGGCTCTCGAATTGCTTGAGGCCGAGCGCGAGAAATACTGTCTTGTCCTGACCGATCACAATATGCCGAAAATGACAGGCACGGAACTTGCTGAAAACATGCAAAAGCGCGGGTGGGATATCCCGATCGTGATCGTGACCGGATACAGCGCCGATGCGATGAGCGAAATGGTCGAAACGCTTCCCGACGTCCGGGCGCTGTTACACAAGCCGGTTAACAAACAAAAGCTCGCCGCCGCCCTCGAAGCGGCACTGGGGTGAGGCCTGCCTAAACCTTCTCAAGGGCCTGTGTGAGGTCCGCGATCAGGTCGTCGGCATTCTCTATTCCGACCGACAGGCGAATAACTTCCGGTCCCGCCCCCGCGGCCTTCTGCCCGGCTTCGTCAAGCTGGGCATGCGTGGTTGATGCCGGGTGAATGACGAGCGAGCGCGTGTCTCCGATATTGGCCAGATGGCTGAACAATTTCACAGACTTCACGAAAGTCAGCCCCTCTTCGTATCCGCCATTCAGGCCGAAGGTAAAGACGCTGCCGCCTTGCCCTTTCAAATATTTTTTCGCGGCGGCGTTGTGCGGGCTGTCCGGCAATCCGGCATAGTTCACCCACGCGACTTTTTTATGTGCGGACAGGTATCCGGCAACCTTGCGGGCGTTCTCGCAATGCCGGTCGATGCGCAGCGCGAGCGTCTCCATTCCCGTCAAGGTCAGATAGGCGTTCATCGGGCTCTGACAGGCCCCGAGATCGCGCAACCCCACGGCAATGCCGTAGATCGTCAACGCCATATTGCCAAAGGTCTCATGGAAATTCAGGCCGTGATATCCGGGTTCGGGCGCGGTCAGGGCCGGGTATTTGTCCGCGTTTGCCGCCCAGTCGAACGTGCCGGAATCGATGAAAACGCCGCCGACCGCATTGCCGTGTCCGGAGAGAAATTTCGTTGTGGAGTGCGTGACGATGTGCGCGCCGTACTCGAACGGTTTACAGAGCCAGGGCGTCGCCAGCGTGTTATCGACGATCAACGGAATTCCGGCGTCATTCGCGACTTTTGCGATCGCCTCCAGATCCATGACCAGACCGCCGGGATTGGCGAGGGATTCAATGAAGATCGCCTTTGTTTTCGGAGTGAGCGCCTTGCGGAATTCTTCCGGTTTCAGACCGTCCACGAAACGGCACGTCCAGCCAAACGCCCGCGAGAACATATTCGCAAACTGGTTCAGCGATCCGCCATAGAGCTGCCGCGCGGCGATAAATTCATCGCCGGGCCGGAGCAAAGCCGAAAGCAGGGTCATTTGCGCCGCATGCCCCGAAGACGTGCAGACGGCGCCGACACCGCCTTCAAGGGCCGCGAGCTTTGTCTGGAGGGCCGCGACGGTCGGATTGGTCAGGCGGGAATAGATATAGCCCGTGTCCCGGAGCGCAAAGAGGTCTGCGGCCTTCTCGGGACTTTCAAAGACATAGGAGGTGTTCTGATAGACCGGCATGACGCGCGCCCCGGTCGCCGGATCCGGCGGGCAGCCGGCATGCAGGGCCAATGTTTCAAATCCGTCGAAGGGGTTCGGGTTTTCGGCCATATCGTCCTCCTTGTGCTTTTCGTTGTTGAAAAATCACGTTAGCAGAATGTTCGGATATGAAAAGAAAATTCCTCGTTCTAGAGAACCCCAGCTATGGATAAGAGGACTTTAAAACCTTATAAACCACCGTCATCCCGGCTTTCGCCGGGATGACGGTTGGTTTTATAACTTATTCTTATCCATAGTTCAGGTTAGAGAGGTAAATGTGCTGGACAAATATTTTTGTTTAATGATATGAAAATTTTCAATTTTATAAAAACAAGAATAGAGGGACTCTAAAATGTTGGCAGGACAACTTCGGAATCTTTTTTCGCAAGTTTGTACATGGTTTGCAGATCAACGGTTTGAGTATGAACGATATTGTCTGGACTATGTGTTTTCATATTTTAACGATATCGAATATCGTATGTCAGGAGCGATCGGTGCTGGAGATCATTCATATAGAGCGTTGTGCGGCGTTCTGGCGTGGGCCATCGAGGATCTCAGACGTATCGGGCGCTCTTCCGGGGATCCCGGGATTCAGGCCGAAGCCATAAAACGTCTTAAATTGTGTTTTTCCTGTTATGAGAAGATTGAGGCGTATTGCCGGGCGCATCCGGAAACCCGATTATCTCCGAATGGGGATTTGGCTCAAAAAGCTGAAAATTATGTGAAAAATAAGATCTGGAGAAATATATGTCAGGTTCAAAGAGAGATTGAGAAGGCTATGGACGAAAATCCGGGGCCGCGTCAATCTGTTTCCTGGAAGGATTGGTTCCGAATTCATTTTGGATCTTATCCGGCAGACCTTGGGCCCAGGTCCTGATTTTTATCCCTGCTTTGGCCGTTCTGGACTTTTGCGTTGTCTCCCGGTATGTCTGGAAGAAGAATTGCGTAAGAAAAAAGGCTGCGGGAAATCATGTCAAAGACGCGGAAATTTTTTGGGACCGATGGAATACGGGGCGAGGCGAACCGGCCGCCGATGACGGCGGATATGGCTCTCAAGGTCGCCATGGCGACGGCGCTGACCCTCCGGCGCGGAGCGGAGGAGGAGACCGATCCGTCTCTCCGCCCGCATCAGAGCCGGGCGGTTATCGGGAAAGATACCCGTCTGTCCGGTTATATGCTGGAGCAGGCGATGGCCTCCGGGTTCGTCGCGATGGGGATGGATGTCGTTCTGGTCGGCCCTATTCCAACGCCGGGGATCGCGATGCTGACCCGCTCCCTGCGGGCCGATGTCGGGGTTATGATTTCCGCCTCCCATAATCCGTTTCAGGATAACGGGATCAAACTCTTCGCTTCGGACGGGTATAAACTTCCCGACGAGGTCGAGCAGGTTATTGAAGAGCGGATGTCGAACGGGGCGTGCACGGCGGCGCTGGCCGCACCGGCCGATCTTGGCAAGGCCAGCCGTCTGGACGATGCGTCCGGACGGTATATCGAATTTATCAAGGCGAGTTTCTCGCGCCGTCAGACGCTGGAGAGGATGAAGATCGTTGTCGATTGTGCGAACGGTTCGGCGTACAAGGTCGCGCCGAAAGTTCTTTGGGAGCTTGGGGCCGAGGTTGTCGAAACCGGCGTTTCGCCGAACGGCCGCAATATCAATGACGGATGCGGCGCGACGGATACGCAGCGGCTTCAGGAAAAAGTCGTTGAATGCGGCGCGGATCTCGGCGTCGCGCTGGACGGGGATGCGGACCGTTTGATCCTCGTTGACGAGACGGGCAGCCGGATCGACGGCGACCAGATCATGGCATTGATCGCGAAATCCTGGCACGCGCGCGGAATCTTGCAATGCGGCGGGATTGTGACGACGGTCATGTCGAATCTCGGGCTGGAGCGTTTCGTGCGCTCGCTCGGGCTGGATCTCGTGCGGACGCCTGTCGGCGACCGTTACGTCGTCGAGGAAATGCGCCGCTCCGGCTATAATTTTGGCGGGGAGCAATCGGGTCACCTGATCATGACCGATTACGGAACGACCGGGGACGGTCTTCTTGCCGCCTTGCAGGTTCTTGATATCCTTCGTCAGGACGACCGTCCGGCCAGCGAAGTGCTCCATGTCTTTGATCCTTTGCCGCAAATCCTGAAAAACGTGCGCTACAAAAACGGAAAGCCGCTGGAAAAAGAGGCTGTCAAGGCGGCGATCCTCCGCGCGGAGAAAGACTTGTCCGGCGGCGGCCGATTGCTTGTGCGCGCATCCGGGACAGAGCCGGTCATCCGCGTCATGGCGGAAGGCGACAAGCCGGAGCGCATTGAAAAAATCGTGGACGGCGTCTGCGCGGCGATCACACAGGCAGCAGGATAGCGGCATAGAGGGAGCCCCCCTCTGATTGCAAACGTATGAATGCGACGGCCTGTTCTGCTTGACGGGCGGGCGTGAGAGGCGTACCGTTCTCCTATGGCAAATGATCCGGAACAACAGAACGATCCGTTTGAGAATCCGCTGGCCCAGCAGGTCCGCCTGTGGCGCGCGGCGGAACGCGGGGATTGTTCGGAAATTCGCCGGGCGCTGGTCTGCGGCGCGAACCCGGACGCCCGGGACGAGGACGGCCGCACGGCGATCAATATAGCCTCGCAAGCCGGATTTCCGGAAGCCGTCCGGACGCTTCTTGCCGGACGCCAGATGGCCCGGCTCTATGCGGCGGGTCTGGCCGGTCCGGAGACGGACATTCCGCATCGTGATCATACCGGGCATAATCGCGATATACGGCATGCCGGCGCGGCCGGTTCTGTATAAGTCTCTTTTTTCTTCATTTTTCTGTTTTTGTTCCTGTTCTTTTGTTTCCTTCCGGCCGTAAGGCGTGGCATAGTGTCCGGCGGTTTGGATGTTGTTTTTTTGAGGATGACGGTTTTATGGCTCTCTCTTGTCCGGCTTTGCTTCCCGCGGGGCTTTCCGATCTTCTGCCCGACGCGGCGGAGCGGGAAGCTGCTGCCGAGGCTGTTTTGTTCGGATTGTTCCGGGAATACGGCTTCCGGCGCGTGCGTCCGCCTCTGGTGGAATATGAAGAAACGCTGACGGGAAACGGTCCGGGAGCAAAACTCTCTGCGGATACATTCCGGCTGATGGATCCGCTGTCCCAGAAGATGATGGGCGTTCATACCGATGTGACAACCCAGATTTCGCGGATCGCCGGGACGCGGATGGCCGGCGGGCCGTATCCGCTCAAGCTGTGCTATGCCGAGGACGTCCTGCGCATGCAGATGATCCCCGGACGTTCCCGCCGACAGTTCCGGCAGACAGGATGCGAAGCCTTTTTTCCGTCCTCCCTTGCACCGTCTGCCCGGCTCGGGACTCAAGTTGAGTGTGCGGTTCTCGCAGTGCGTGGGTTGCGCCGCCTGCACGTTCCGGAGATTACGCTCGATCTGACTATTCCGGGATTTATTTTTGATCTTCTCGATGTGTTTGAGGTCAAAAACGAAAAACGGACGGCGATCTTTAACGCGGTCGATCATCGGGATCTGACCTCGTTGAAAGGCCGCGGCGCGATCTCGGAATGGCTTCAGACGCTGATTCAGGTAACCGGTGATGCCGGTGTGATACGTAGTGTTCTTGAAGGTCTGTCGGGACAGAACGGATTTCTGGCGGATCGGATCGGCTATTTCCTGAAATTTTATGATGGCGTCATGGCCGAGCTGACACGCCTTGAGATCGATAACGTTCAGGTTACGCTGGACCCTCTGGAGCAGCGCGGGTTTGGCTATCAAAGCGGGGCCGGTTTTACGCTGTTTTCACGGGCCTCGTCCGCTGAACTCGGCCGGGGCGGGCAATACGACACAGGCTTCCGGACGGGAGAAGAAGCTAAATCCCCGGAATTGCTCGGAAGCGGCATGACGTTTTATATGGATACGCTTGTCCCGGCGGCGGGTTTTGCGTTGGATGAAGACGGACAATTCAAGAAAGAGAAAGAAGAAGAGCGATGAGAAATGTTGCGGTAATCGGGTCTCAATGGGGGGATGAAGGCAAAGGGAAAATTGTCGACTGGCTGTCCTCGCGCGCGGATGTTGTCGTGCGCTTTCAGGGCGGGCACAATGCGGGGCACACGCTTGTGATCGACGGGGTTGAGTACAAGTTATCCCTGATGCCCTCCGGGATCGTCCGCCCGGGCAAGATGTCGCTGATCGGCAACGGCGTTGTCGTCGATCCGTTTGCGTTCTTCCGGGAGATGGAGATCCTTCAGGAAAAAGGCGTTGAGATCATGCCGGACAATCTGCGCATTGCCGAGAACGCGAACCTGATCCTGCCCGTGCATCAGGCCGTTGACAAGGCATTGGAAGCCGCGCGCGGCAAGGGGTTGATCGGGACGACCGGCCGTGGGATCGGCCCGACATATGAGGATAAAGTCGCCCGCCGCGGGATCCGCCTGTGCGATCTGGCCTATCCGGAGTATCTGCGTGAGAAACTGGAGCGGTTGATGATTCACCACAATGCGCTTTTAAAAGGGCTCGGCGCGGATGTCTTTACGATAGAGGATCTCTATGACGGCCTGATGGGGATCGCGGATCGTCTTCTGCCGTTCAAGGGCGTTGTCTGGAAAATTCTGGACGGGGCCATTTCAGACAAAAAGAAAATTTTGTTTGAAGGGGCGCAAGGGACAATGCTTGACGTCGATCACGGCACATATCCGTATGTGACAAGCTCGAACACGGTCGCGGCGCAGGCGGCAACAGGATCGGGGATCGGCGCGGGATCCGTCGGGTACGTTCTTGGCATTACCAAAGCCTACACAACGCGCGTCGGCGCGGGACCGTTCCCGACGGAACAGGATAACCCGACCGGGGAATTGCTGGGTCAGCGCGGTCGCGAATTCGGGACAGTCACGGGGCGCAAACGCCGCTGCGGATGGTTCGACGCCGTGCAGGTCCGCCAGGCTTCGGCAATTTCCGGGATCGGCGGGTTTGCTCTGACAAAACTTGATATTCTCGATGCGTTTGATGAAATCAGGATCTGTGTCGCCTATGAACTCAACGGAAAACAGATCGATTATCTTCCCTCGTCACCCGTAGAGCAGGCCGCGCTCACGCCGGTTTATGAGACGCTTCCGGGATGGACATCCGAAACGTCCGGAATGCGGTCGTGGGATGCCTTTCCGCAGAACGCCGTGCGCTATATTCGCCGGATTGAAGAGTTGACCGGCGTACGGGTCGCGCTCGTCTCGACGTCTCCGGAGAGGGACGATACGATCCTGATCGAAGACCCGTTCGGCGAATAGCCTCTGTGCTTTCGTTTTCGATTCTGTTATTCTGGGGTGTCGGGGCGTGTTGCCGTTCCGGCCGTCCTCGTATCGTCTATCTGCCATTTCTACAAGCAAACGGAATAAATGAACGAAAACGCCAATGCGTCAAATGCAGGTGAAGCGTCCGGATTCTCGGTAAAGGTCGGTGACGACATTGAAATTCGTGCCGACCGGCCTTTGCCGAAATACGATAACGGACCGGTTAAAGCATATGCTGCTTTGGGATCGGGACAAAAACCTGCCCGTATGTTCTGTCTTGTCTGTGAACGCCATCTTCCGCCGCGGGATGGCGCTGTATCGATCTATGCCTCATTCAATAATCTTGGAATTGCACGGTTTATAACGAAAGATGTCGTTTTCTGGCCGATCGACCGAACACGCCGTTATGTTCTTCTGTATGAGGATACGCTCGGAGATCCCGTCGTTCCCCGGGGGGAACCCCTCGCGCTTGGCTGGCGGACTGAAGATGTGGATAAAATCCTCAAGCATATGTATCAGGCCCTCGTCGATTTTCAGAACAAGGATTTTGTGCACAGCGAAATCCGGATGGATAATCTGTTCAGGGGAGCGTCCGGCGATCCTGAGTATCTTGTCTTCGGGGATTCCCTGTCTTTGCCGTTTTCCTATGCACAAAGTGTTCTTTACGAGCCTGTCGAACGTTCCATGGCCCAACCTGCGGGACGGGGAATCGGCAGTTTTACCGAAGACATGTACGCGTTTGGCGTTTGTCTGGCGATTATGTTGCGCCACCACGATCCGATGGCGGGGATGACCCCTGAAGAAATGATCAAGCACAAAGTTGAGTTCGGCAGCTATACGGCCCTGACCGTCAGGGACCGGATTTCCGGACCTATCCTTGAATTGTTGCGGGGGCTTTTGTTTGACGATGCCGAACACAGGTGGACTCTTGAAGACGTTCAGGCCTGGCTGGACGGCCGCCGTCTTAGCCCTAAACAGAACGTCAAAAAACTCAAGGCCGCGCGCCCGCTCAGTTTTAACGGGGAAAAATATCTGCGTCCCCATATTCTGGCGATGGATTTGCACAAAAATGTCTCTGAAATCGTGCAGATGGTTGAAAACGGCGGGTTTGAACAGTGGGTAAAGCGCTCTCTTGAAAGCAAGGATATGGAAGAGCTGCTTGAAAAAGCCGTGGAGAATGCGAAAGCCCTTGGAACCGGAAACGGGTACTGGGACCGTCTCGTCAGTAGGTTATGCTCAATACTCGATTCCGAAGGGCCCATACGATATAAAGGGCTTGTCGTTCACCCGGACGGGTACGGTGCGGCTCTGGCCGAGGCTGTGGCGCTTGGGCGTGACATTTCGGTGTTTGCCGATCTGATCGAGCAGCAATGCATCATGTTCTGGCTGGAAGTTCACAAAGGCGGCCGGGCGGATATCAATTCCCTGATCGGAAAAATTGACTCCTGCCGGGCTTTCCTGCGCCAGAAAAACGCCGGTTACGGGATCGAACGGGCTTTGTATTTTCTTAATCCGGACGTCTCGTGTCTGAGCGAAAAACTCAAGGATTATTACGTTCGGGCACCAGAGGACCTCATGTTTGCGTTTGAAGATATGTGCGCGAGCGGAAATGCGCCGGTTCGTTTTCTCGACCGGCATATTATCGCGTTTTTGTCGATCAAGGAGCGCAGGGTTGTCGATCCTCATCTCGTGGACCTGAATTCTTCGGATGAGCATGCCCGTATTCTCGGTACGCTTCGTACACTGGCCGGCCTTCAGAGCAGAATGAAATTACCTCCGTGTCCTTATACGGCAAAACACTTGTTCGGGATGTTCGATCCGGTTTTCAAGAGGTTTCACGACCGGCTTGTCCGGGATGAAGTCAGGGGCAGACTCGAGAAATTGTCTCAGGCAGGGGATATTGTGAAAATGTCGGCAATTATCGAGTCGCCTGAATTCTGGAAGCGCGACATGAACGATTTTCGTGCCGCGCAAAGGGAGTATACCTCGCTGCGTCAGGAAAAACGGATTCTCGAAAGCCGGGTGGCCGATCGGCGGACCTTCGGGCGCGGGACCGGGCGGGAAGTGGCGGCCCTTGTTTCCGGTGTTCTGGCCGGAATCGTTATCGTCGGTATTGCTCTGATGGGGTTCTCGGGAAACAGTTTGTTTTGACGGATTTTTGTAGAGTGCGAACGGGATGGCTGCAAAAAAGAAAAAAGCAAAGCTTGGGTGGCGCGGTCAGATTTTTCTGATCTTTATGCTGTTTACCGGCGTCATTTTTACACCGACGACCATCATTCTGATGGTCGGTATGTTGCCGACAATTGTGGCCGCTTTTGCCGACGTTACGCCGCAAAAGACCCGTGGAATAACGGTTGGTGCGATGAATCTGGCCGGATGTATGCCGTTTGTCATCAAGCTCTGGACAAGCGAACACATCACTTCGCGCGCCATTGAACTGGTCTCCGATATGCGGGTTTTGATAATTATGTGGGCAGCGGCCGGGATCGGATACCTGATCGAGTGGGCTGTCAGCGGCTTTGTTGCGGCGATGATGATCGAGCGCGGAGAGAAACGGCTCAGGGACATTGCAAAAGAGCAGGAAGCTTTGATTCAGCGCTGGGGGGAGGAAGTTACGGGAGAGATTCCTCTCGATCCGGACGGTTTTCCTCTCGAAGAAGGGGGCGGTATGCCTGAGAAAAAAGAGCCTGCTCATGGAGTTAAAAGCATTTTTGATTAACGTCGTTTTAATCTTTCGGCCGTATACTTAAAGATGAACATGTCTATTCTGCGCGAAATGCGGCTGAGGGCATGTTTTTTTATGGGGAAACTTATCCTTAAGTTTGAGACAAAGATGTTTAAAATTTTTAGGGGGTTGCCGAACAGGCTGCGCAGAGACGAGAAGGGAACGACGGCTGTTGAATTCGGCCTTGTCGCGTTTCCTTTTATTATGTCTATTTTTGGTATTGTCGAAATGGCCCTGATGTTTACGGCCGGAAGCCTGATCGAGGGGGCGACCGGTTCGGCTGCGCGCCTGATCCGGACCGGGCAGCTTCAGCAGATGACGTCCGGAAATCCCGAATCTGTTTTTCTTGAGGCGTTATGCGATCACGCCGGGATGTTTGTGGATTGCAACGAGATTGTGTACGACGTGCAGTCGGTTCCGGATGGAAGCTTTTTTACGGCATCGGCGATGACGCCGACATATGACGGCGACGGCGACATGCTCGGAACCTCGTTCAGCACAGGGAATGCGAACGATATCGTTCTCGTTCGGGTGTTTTATAGATATAATCTGATGACTCCGCTCATTTCGACGCTTCTCGGCGGCGAAGACCAGTCGATTACCTTTATGTCCACGGTTGTTTTGCGGACGGAGCCCTATGAATTTGAGGCCGGTTGAGATGTTTTTATGTATGCGCAAAGCGATGTCGCTTGTGCTCTCCCGTATTCGGGAGTGGCGGGGGAGCGAGTGCGGCGTGGCGGCTGTTGAGGCCGCACTTCTTTTTCCTGTCCTGATGACACTGATGATCGGGATGAATGATATCGGCTACGGCATTCTGGCCAACCAGAAAACTATTGCGGCTTCGCAGGTCAGTGCCGATCTTCTGGCCAGATTCCGGACGGTGACATATACGGATATTGACGATGCAATTGAGGCGGCCCGGCTTGCGCTTGAGCCGCTTGATGACGACAACTTCGGGGTCGATGTCGTCAGTATCGAGTTTGATGATAACGGTGATCCGGAAATCGTCTGGCGCGAGACCCGGAACATGTCGCCGAATGATAATGCCGTCAACAGCACGACCGGTCTCGGCGTCAGCGGCGAGGGCGTTTTGATCGTGACGGTTGAATATCAGTATGAACCCGCTTTTTCGGGGTTTGTTATTGACACTATTTCAATGCAGGAAGTTGCGTTTGTCCGCGGGCGGCGAAATTCCGTCATTCGCCTGGACTCATAATCGACAACAGGACAGGCAGGTGTGAAATGTTTGACAAAATAAAAACCTATATCCGCTCTCAACTGGGTGCGACAGCGGCGTTTATGGCCGTGACGCTCCCGGTTGTTGTGGGTTCCGTCGGGATGGCTGTCGATCTGGCACAGGCTCATCTGGTTCGGGAACGTCTTGCCAATGCGCTGGATGCGGCAGCGCTTGCCGCCGCCAGCTCGTCCGGATCGACGGTCGATCTCGAAGCACGGCTTCAGGAGTTTTTTGACGCGAATTATCCGCCGGAAAAAGTCGGGACGGCGTACGACCTTACTCTTGAAATGGATGGTGATGAACTGACGGTCTCTGCGAAAGCCGATTACAGCACGACTTTTTTGCGCGTTCTGGGTATCGATGAAATTACGGTTGATGCCGAAACCAAGGTTCAGCGTGAGGTCCAGGGCATTGAAGTTGCGCTTGTACTTGACGTAACCGGCTCGATGCGTACGAATAACAATATCGGTGCGCTCCGGACGGCCGCGACGAATTTTGTCGATATTCTGTTCGGCCGCGCGAAAGATCCTGAGGATATCCGTGTCGGCCTTGTGCCTTACAGCTCCTCCGTCAATGTCGGGTCCTATGGTTTCGGGGAATACCCCGACGGCAGCGCCTACGATACGGCGTTTGTCACACAGTTGCCGGGGATCGATTACGATCTGACGGATAACCAGGAATGGCATGGCTGCATTCTTGCGCATGAATATCCGGATGATACGTTCGACCACGAAGGGCCTTGGGAAATGTACCGTTACGAGCGGGAGCGCTGCGGCTGGGTCGGGAACTGGCCGAACCGGACTTATCAGTGCTGGACGGACACAAGCAGCCCTAATACAAACTGTCCGGACGCAATGGTCCAGCCGCTCTCCAGCGATCAGGACGGTCTTCTGGATGCGATTTCGGGCCTGCAGGCCAACGGTTATACGCTCGGGAATTTCGGGATGGTGTGGGGGTGGCGCGTGATTTCGCCGGAGTTTCCGTACACGGAGGGGTCGGACTGGGACAGCCCGTTCTGGCGGAAATCCGTCATTATGATGACGGACGGGGCCAATACGATGGAGCGGAACTATACGGCTTACGGACCCACGGACGATCATGATGTCTCGCCGTCCGATCTGAATGAGCGGTTTGCAGAGGTTTGCGAGTATATGAAAGATATGGGAATCACGATCTATACCGTGACGTTCTCATATAATATCAGCTCATATATAAAGGATTATTATCGTCAGTGCGCCAGCGACGACAGCAAATATATCGATGCGCCGGATCAGGACGATCTGATTGAGGCGTTCGAGCGGATCAGCAACGAACTCGCGAATCTGCATATTTCACAGTGATGGTTTTCTGGAGTAAGCCTAGGTCCTGACCCTAAAATTAATATGTTAACTTCAGCTATGGATAAGAGGGCTTTAAAATCGTATAAACCAACGTCATCCCGGCGATCGCGGTGATCCAGAGAAAACGTTTTTCTTATTTTACGCGGCGGCCCGCAGAAACGGAGTTCTCCTCCAAAACTCCGGACCTTCGCGTTTAAACAACTCTATGACTGGATCCCGGCTTTCGCCGGGATGACGGTTGGTTTTGT
>JANQFU010000056.1 GCA_028277665.1 Alphaproteobacteria bacterium
GCAATCCAGAATCTCACAGATTTAAACGCTTTTTCTGGATTGCTTCCCCCGCCTTCGCGGGGGCAGGCTTCCTCGCAATGACGGAAAAGAAGAGCTTTCACGAAATTGAGGGGTGGCAAGCAGAAAAAAATCGCAGCCGACACGAAAGCCTGTCACTGCGCCAGAAAATAAGTCAGGGCAAATGCTCCGACACCGCACAAAAGCGCGCCGACGACAAAGACCCAGGTCCCGAGAGGCTTCTTTTTTCCGGCTTCGAGCATGCGCAACGTCATATCGATCTTACGGTTGTTCTTTTCGTCAAAAAATTTCTTTTTGACCTCAACCTTCGAATATTTTCCGGTTGCCAAAAGTTTCTGGGCCTGAGCCAGAGCTTTGTCCATGTCCGTTAGAACTTCGATTTTTTCCCACTGCGCATCTGATTGCTCGCCCGTGTGCGCGAGCGTAAGAATGGTGTACTCAATTGCCTGTTCCTGATCTTTTCCGTTCGCCATGGCTCTGAAATCCTGTCTTGCGAGAATCAATCTGAAAATTTTCGCAAAATTTCACGAAAGGGTAAAGAGAGAGAAAAATTGAACATATTTTGTACCGACCAAGACAAAGAGGATTACAGATCCTTGAGCCTGCCTTTGAAGCTCCCGATATCTTTGTAACCTTTGCGGGACATGATCTCTTCCAGTTCGCGGCCGATTCGCGCGAAGCAGTTCGTCCCCTCGCGCATGTATTGGGTGCCGACCTGCACTGCGCTTGCGCCGCACAGGATGTGCTCGAACGCATCCATGCCCGATTTTACCCCGCCGCAACCAATCACCGCGATCTGTTCGTCCAAAAGCGTATAGAATTTCCGGACGTTCGCGAGGGCCGTCGGCTTCACGAAATCGCCGCCGATCCCGCCGAAGCCGGACTTGGGTTTGATGACGACCGATTCCCGGTCCGGATCGATCACAAGACCGTTGCCCACGCTGTTGATACAGGTCACAAAGGAGAGCGGGAAAGCGTTCAGGATTTCGGCCATGGCCTCGAAATGCGGAATGTCGAAATAAGGGGGCAGCTTGACCCCGACCGGGTGTTCCGCCACCTCGAAGACCTTGTCCAGAATATAGCGCGTTTGCTCGGGGTCATAGCCCGTCTGCGGCTTTCCGGGGACGTTCGGGCAGGAGAGGTTCAGCTCGATTGCGGTCACGTTTTTGTTCCCGGAAAGGGCCTTGATCATATGGATGTTGTCCTCATGACTGAGGCCGGAGACCGACATGATATACGGCTTGTCGTATGCTGCGGCGGCCTGCTCCGCGAACGCGGCGTAGTATTCGTACCCTTCGTTCGGAAGGCCCATGCTGTTGATGCTGCCCCACGGCGTCTCGACATAGCGCGGCTCTTCGTTGCCCTGACGCTTTTCGCGTGTTGCGCTTTTGCTCAGGATCGCGCCGGCCGCGCTTTTGCCGAGGGCGTGCAATTCGTCTTCGGTGCTGCACAGCGGGCCCGAGGCATTATACAGGCAGGATGGAAGTACCGCCCCGGCGATTTTCGTTTCAATCGAGACTGATGAAGACATGCGGTTTTCCCCCGTTTTGTTTCGCGGATGATAACAGCATCTTCTTATAATGACCAGTTTGATCTAAAAATACGAAATGTCATAAATAAGGCCTTGCCCCCGGTATCGGATTCATACTAAAACCGCTTAGAATGACATAATACGAGGGAGGCAAAATGAGCTCCGAGGACTCCATAGACAATCTGAAACAAGAAAAGTCTGCAGACTATGCTCTAGGTGTTGCTCTCAATCTTGTTGTTACGTTTTTAACAGATACTCCTCTCGATAAAGATCCGCAGACATTTTCCGAACTGATGGCGTTTTTTGAAAAACGTGATTCCGAAAGAGGCTACGGAAAACAGGCTGGCTTACCCTCCAATTTTCGCGATTTTAAGCGACCCTCTTTCCCTCCGAATTATGTACAATACAGGAAACGGATTTTTGAACATGTGGAAAATGTCGTGGAGCCTTTGCTTAGGGCGCAGGACAGGATAAAAAGGGAACTGAAAGCTGCTTACGGTGCGTATCAACAAGTTAAAGACGATCCCCATATTCCCGAAAATGTAAAAACACAAAAAAAAGAAGAGTATGGATCTATAAACACGAGATATCTGACTAACAATGAGGCGTTTAAATATGTAACTTATTCAGCGGACGAATGGTACATTTACAAGGGGGAGAAAAAAAACAGGAAAAAAATAAAAAGAGAGACGCCTCCGGTTCCGGATGAACCTGAAATTCCGGAAGGTTTTGAATTAAAACACAGACCCAGAAAGCCTTTCAATTATGCTCTTAAAGGCGGGAAAAGGCCGCCTCCTAATGCAGAAGACGTCTCCTGTCTTCTGGATCTTTGCAAAAAAAGTGCCGCGCGGTTTCTGAAGGCACCGCCCGATCATATTCACCAAAATCTGGTCCGGCTTGCGGATATGTTCGACTGGGATGAAGATTATGGCCGGATCCTCGGATTTTTGTGGACATATGAGAATGTGAAGGATTTCCGGTCTCTGATTGACAAGATGAATCAGGGTCATAATCCTGAGCATAGACTCAGGATTTTTAATATTCTGATTTCGAGATTTACCGGCGTCGATTACGAAACCATCTGCGCCGCTTTTCGTGAAACGTCTCCGATTATGGAAGGCGGCGTTATTATCACAGAAGAGCGAAAAGACGATGAGAGCAAAAAAACATTCGAGTGGCCGGTTCTGAGCCCCCGTTTCCTGAAAGATCTTGATGAACCCGGACTGACGCTGGAGCGGCTTCAACAAAGATATGTCGGAGAACAGAAACCCCCGGAAAATTCATTCCCTTCTCTCGAAAAGATAGAACAGCATGTTCCCGGCGCGCGATATCTCAGCGCGCTTATCCGCGGGATTATTGGCGGTCAAGGGCGGCGGCACGTCGCTTTGTATTCTGAGCCGGGGTTCGGGAAAACATTCTTTGTTGATGCCATGGCGGCACTCCATGGATTTAGCGTGATCAGACTGGGCGAAGACCGCAACAAAAAGGACGGTCAAAAATCGGGTCTGACCCCCAAAGAACGTATGGACGACATCCTGATCGGCCGGCTGCTGTTCAAGAATGCGAACGTTCTTTTGTTTGTGGATGATGCAGACGGCATTCTGGATTATGCGGATAAAGTCGCCGAACAGACAAACCATACAATCAGTAAAGTTCTTATTTTAAGAGTCCTTGAAGAGGACGGGATGCTCTGGGCCCTCAATCATTCCAGCAGCATTCCTAACGCCCTGAAAAGCCGCTTTATTGCCGGTTATCCCTACCCGCCGTTAAACCGGACGTCCCGGATCGCCATGCTTTTTGAAAAAGCGGCCGCTTACGGGTTTGATCCGGAGAAGGACCAACGGCTCGCCCGGACCCTCACACGGCTCGCCGAAACGTTTAACTTTTCAAATCGCGATATAGAAAATTTGTGCCGAACTGTTAAGCTGGTCATGTCATCGGAGCCCGGCATTGATGTTTCCACGGCTTTCGAAAAAGCGGCAACTCATAATATTCCCTTCGTGTACGGGCATGCCGGAAATGCGCTCTCCGAAGACGAAAGGCCGGAAGACTTTCATCCCGAGCTTCTCTGCGCGTCAATCTCCTCCGAAGACTATGATAAGCGAGAAAAGAGAGCGAATCCCCAAAAGCTCATAGAGAAAATGACGGCGATTGTTCGTCATGCCCCGGACGTTGCAACGGCCGGAGAAAAACCGGTCAGAATTCTGACATACGGTCCCTCGGAAACGGGAAAAGAAGCCCTGTGGCGTCATATTGCAGCGGAGAGTAACGGCAACATTGATTTTGTTGAAATGAGCTTGCTCAACATGCTCCTTGATCCACAAGAGGCCATTGGTAAGGCCATGGAAAAATCAAAGGGGAAAAACACGATTTATTTTTGGCGTGGCGCGGAAATTCTTGAGCATCCGTCATTGGTTCAAAATGAAGGGCTTAAGGATCTTATCCGGACCAACATGGATAGAGTCGCCTCTCTTTTGCCGGGAACGCATGTTTTTTCTGCACACAGCGTTCAGCATCATAGTCCTGAGAAAAACGAACGTGGAAAACTGCCATGGTTCCTGAACCTTTTCCACTTGAGGCTCCAGCACACATATATGGACGAAAAAACATTTGAAGCGGCCTGGAAGCGATTTGTCGGCGGAAAGCCGAAAAAATTCAAGGTTTTTCCGCAAGGCATTTCCGCCGGTTCTTTTTTACGGTTCGTCGGCCAGCAAAACGTCCTCTCACGAATCCCCGGCCTTGGAAAAACCGCAGAGACAACAGATCCCGCGCAGATGCTCATTTCTCCCGGAAACGGACACAAGCCGGACGATGAGGCTCTGAAGAGCCTTATGGACACCCTCCCTGATGGAGGGCCCGGAACGGAAAAGCCGAGACTCCACTAAACCGTGTTGTTCTTACGACGCTCCGGAGCGGTTCAGGACGACCTGGATTGTTTTGAGGATGATAACAATATCTCCCCATAATGACCAGTTCCGAACGTACCACGTATCCCAGAGGACGCGCCGCTGAAAGCTCGTCTCGTTCCGGCCGCTCGATTGCCAGAGCCCGGTGATCCCCGGTTTTACGGATGTATATTCATGGATATGCTCGCCGTAAGCCTTGATTTCGCTCTCCAGAATCGGGCGCGGGCCGACAAGGCTCATCTCCCCTTTCAGGACGTTCCAGAGCTGCGGCAATTCGTCGATGCTCGCTTTGCGGATAAATCGCGCCGTCCGGCCGGTCACGCGCGGATCGTCGGGGAGTTTGAAATACCGGTCCCAATAGGCTTTGGCCTCCGGATTTTTGGCGAGATAGTCATGTAAAAGATGATCGCAGCCGGGCTCCATCGTCTGGAATTTCCAGCAATAGAAAATCTTTCCGCCTTCCCCGACACGCTTTGCGATATAGAACGGCGACTTTCCGCTCTTGCCTTCCGCCTTGAGCATCAGCGCGACCGCGAGCATCGGAAACAAGAAAAGGACCGCCGCGACGCCCGCGCCGAGCAAATCCATACTGCGCTTCAGGAGACGCGGGATCGGGGCCGTCACGGAGTTTTGCGCCCGGAGCAGCAGGACATGGTTCCCAAAAAAGTAAAGAGGCTCCGTGTGATACAGGCTGATCCGCGAGATGGCAGGAATCACGGCGTATGCAATTCCGCTGCGGCTGAGCAGGTTGATCAGGTGATCCCGCTTCGCGCCCCGGAACGTCTCCAGAGAGACGATGTAAAAATTATCGGGATGTTCCTTGATGTACTCTTCGTAATGCGCGAGGCCGTCGAGGACTTCGATATCGCGGCAATGTTTCGGGAATTCCTCACGGTCGTAGTCCTGCGGGTTCCGGTCGCGGAGCAGGATGGTTTTCACGTCAATGCCCATCGACGAATCCGCGCCGAACGCATAAAGCGCGTCCGTGGCCGAGCGGGCGTCACCGATAATCACACTCGGCAGTTTCCATGAGCGGGAGCGGCTTTTGATCATATTCCCGGCAATCCGCCCGAGCAACAGGAACCCGAAGGCCAGCGACCAGTTCACAAGGATCAGGAGACGGGAATAATACAGCTCCAGCGCAAAACTCGAAAATCCGTCGACAAGCACGGCAAAAGCCAGAATTCTGACGATTTGCTGGATCTGGCTCCACCACGGAATCCGCTTCGTATAATGCCCGCCTGCGAACAGGAAGAACAAAATCCCCATGCACAGCGTGAAATAAACAATCTGACGCAGGCCCGTCGTTGCCTGAAACCGGTCGATCGAAGAGGTATGAAACGTTTCGATCAGAAAGCCCGTCAGCGGCACGGCGATCTGATACGCGATCAGCAATGCCAGAACGTCGAAGACGAAGACGGCGAAGAAAATTTGCTTACGCACGGCCTCGGCTTTCGGAACGAGCCCGGAAAGCTGTTCGGAAATATTTGCACCGGCCGCCTGTGTTGTCTGTGTCGTCTCTGTCATTTACAACTCGATTTTCTGATCGTATTCGCCAACGTCCGGATATGAAGAGAGGATGCCGTCAATTTCGCGGAACATGCCCTTCATCGAGTCCTCCGAGACCGGGCTCTCGACAACGACGACAAGGCCCGGCTTGTTTGACGACGCCCGCACGAGCCCCCATGTGCCGTCTTCCAGAACAACGCGCGCGCCGTTCACCGTGATGACATCGACGATTTTCCGGCCGAGAAGCGTCTCGCCTTTCTCTTTCTTCTCCACGACGCGGATCGTGAATTGATCAACGATTTCGTATTTCACCTCGTCCGGACAATAAGGCGACATCGTCGGCGAGCCGTATGTTATCGGTAAATCGTCATAGATTTCAGCGAGCGTCCGTCCGCCTTCATCTGCGTCCATCATCCGGCAAACGGTGATCGCCGACAGGATCCCGTCATCATAGCCCCGGCCGATCGGCGCATTAAAGAAATAGTGACCGCTCTTTTCAAATCCGATCAGCGCGTTCAAGGCGTTGACCCGCCGCTTGATATAGGAATGGCCTGTCTTCCAGTAATCTGTTTCCGCGCCAAGCTCTTTGAGAACCGGGTCTGTTTTGTAAAGGCCCGTAGATTTCACATCGACGACGAATTGTTTGCGGTCATACGTTTTTGCCGCATAGCGCGCGACCATGACGCCGACCTTGTCGGCGAAGATCTCGCGGCCCGTATTGTCGACAACGCCGCAGCGGTCTCCGTCCCCGTCGAATGCGAAGCCGATATCCGCGCCGCATTCCACGACCTTATCGCGCAGTGCGTGCAGCATTTCGAGATCTTCGGGGTTCGGATTGTAGTTCGGGAAGCTGTGGTCGAGATCGCAATCCATTCGAATGACCTCGCACCCGATCTTTTCCAGCGCATCCGGCGCATAGACGCCGGCCGTTCCGTTTCCGCAGGCCGTCACGACTCTCAGCTTGCGGCGCAGCGGTCCATCCTTCGTCAGGTCGTCCATGTAAGAGGTCCGGATATCGGGTATATAAGTATAAGACCCGCCTTCGCGTGTTTCATACCCGCCGGAGAGGGCGAGATCCTTCAGGCGGGACATTTCGTCCGGTCCGAACGTCAAAGGCCGTTCGACCCCCATTTTGACGCCCGTCCAGCCGTTTTCGTTGTGGCTGGCCGTCACCATCGCGACCGCCGGGCAGTCCAGCGCGAATTGCGTGTAATAAGCCACCGGCGACAACGCCAGACCGATATCATGGACCCGGCATCCGGCATTCATAAGTCCAATGATAACCGCCTGTTTCACAGAGGCACTGTATGAGCGATAATCATGGCCGACGACGACATCGGGACGCAGGCCGCGCTCATGGATGATGTGGCCGATCGCCATTCCGAGTGCCTGAAGCCCGCGCAAGTTAATCTGCTCCGGGTAGAGCCATCTGGCGTCGTATTCCCGAAACCCGCTTTCCGAGATCCAGATTTCGCGTTCAAAGGCTTCGGTGTTCGGGAGAATTTTATCCATATTTTTCCTCATTATATAAAAAAACCAAAAATTAAAGAAAAGGCCGGATTATCCGGCCGCTTCATCTGTCCTCTCCAGTTCCTCCAGTATGTTCCTGTAGGAGGCCACGCTTTGTGCAATTTTCATGGCAGCCGCATCGTCATTATCTGCAGCGGATTGCGTTGCACGGCCGTAGGCGTCGACGTAGCGGGTGATATCGTCCTCGCGGCAGAGCCCTGTCTGCCGTTCATAGACCGTGCAGGGTTCTTTGGTCAAGTTCGCCATGCAGTGGATCGCTTTTAAAGGAATCTCAATGCTTTTCCCTTCTTCAAGGATCAGACATTGCCCGTCCAGAACGACCGTCAGCGTTCCGCGTTCGACACGCCAGCTCTCCCGGCGGTGATCGTGCGATTGCAGGGAGAGAATTTTCCCGGGAATGACTGTGATCGATTTCTCGCAGTATTCCTCGCCTGTGTCTGTCTCGCCGACATCCGTCACTCTATATTCTCCCCAGGGACGACGGTCCGTATCCCCGATTTTGTAGGGGAGAAAATTTTTTTCTTGTCCCGGAATTCTGCTCATATGCCGTTTTTCCTCTCAAAACTCAGGCGCGTTTTTTCATGCCTTTGAAACATATTCAACCTTAAGAAAAATACCAGTTAAAAATGCAGGGTTCCGGTAAAATTTCTCTTTCTGAAAAAGCGCTTGTCATACAGAGGCTTTCCTGTTAGCTAACCCCTGTTTAAACAAAATGGATTATGTGGAGACCCGGCATGCAGATCGTCCCTGTTATTCTTTGCGGCGGATCCGGATCGCGCCTGTGGCCGGAAAGCCGGGAAAAAATTCCCAAGCAGTTTCTCTCTCTCATGGGCGAAGGCTCGTTGCTTCAGGATACGCTGTCACGGACGTTACGGACGTGTGATGCCGCACCGGGCGATGTTATGGCCGTGACGCTTTCCATGCTCGGAGACGGTGTCCGCGCACATCTCCGGAAGACGCACGCTGCCTCCGGCTCTCATATGCTGAATGAGCCTTCCGCACGCAACACAGCCGCCGCCGTGGCCTATACTGCTCTCTATGCTGCGGCTTCGTTCGGACCAGAGGCTGTTTTATGGGTCTTGCCCTCCGATCACTATATCGGGAATGAAGGCGCGCTCGCGCGCGCCTGTCAGAATGCAGTCCGCGCCGCCCGGGAAGACGGGCGGCTGGTGACATTTGGCATTCGCCCCACCCGGCCGGAGACGGGGTATGGATATATCAAGGCTGCTACAGGGGCATCGGGCGATGCTCTGGCCGTCGAGCGTTTTGTTGAGAAGCCCGGCCTTGAAACCGCCCGGGAATATCTCGCGGACGGTCGCTATCTCTGGAATAGCGGGATGTTTGTGTTTTCCGTTTCCAACGTTCTGGACGAATTCAAGACACATGCGCCTGACATTCTGGCCGGTGTCGAGGCGTCAATCGCTGCCGGGAGCCCCCATGCGCCCGATCCCGATCTTTATGCGCAGATCCCGGCCGTTCCGTTTGATAAAGCCATTATGGAGAAAAGCGCAAAGGTCTCTGTTGTCCCCTGCGATCCGCAATGGTCGGATATCGGCTCATGGGAGAGTCTGTGGGATATTCAAAGCGCGGCGCATGACGAGAACGGCAATCTCGCCGACGGCGATGTCGTCATGCACAACACAAAGAACTGTCTGATCCGCGCACGCGGGGGCAAGCGGCTGATTGCCTGCGCCGGGGTCGAGAATTTGGCTGTCATAGAGACGGAGGATGCGATCCTCATCGCCGACCGGCGGGAGGGCGATTCTCTCCGGGCGCTTGTTTCCGCCATGAAATCCCAAGGCCGAAAAGAGGTACGCGACGCATGACCGATCTTGATCTCTCACCCCTTAAAGTTGCCGTCGTTCATGACTGGCTCCCGACCATTGCCGGGGCCGAGCGCGTTCTCAAACAGATTCTGACCGTCTTTCCGCAGGCCGATGTCTATACGCTGTTTGAATTTCTGAATGACGAACAAAAAGCCTATCTCGGTGCCAAAAGCATCACGACGAGCTACCTGAACAAGCTGCCCGGCGTTGAGAAGTATTACAGAAAGCTTCTGTCGTTTTGTCCGCAAGCGATTGAGGATTTCGATTTGTATGACTACGATCTTGTCATTTCCTCCAGCTTTGCCGCCGCAAAAGGCGTGATCACCGGCGCGCATCAGGTCCATGTCTCCTACGTCCACAGCCCGGCGCGATATGCATGGGACCTGACGCACCAGTATCTGCGTCAGACGGGGCTGGACAAAGGGCTTAAAGGATATCTTGCCAAAGGCATGCTCAGCCGCTTTCGGATCTGGGATGCCCGCACGGCGAACGGGGTCGACCGCTTCCTCGCCAACTCGCATTACATTCGCCGCCGGATCCGTAAAGTTTATCGCCGCGACGCCGATGTTCTTTATCCGCCGGTCGATCTTTCGAACTTCCGGATTCCTGCGAACGCTCAAAAAGAGGATTTCTATCTGACGGCTTCACGGCTCGTGCCCTACAAACGGATCGACCTCATCGCCGCGGCGTTTGCGCGGATGCCGGATCGCAAACTCGTCGTGATCGGTGACGGGCCGGAGATGCCGAAGATCCGGAAAATCTCCGGGAATGCGCCGAATATCTCTTTGCTCGGGTATCAGGGAAATGCCGCGATGATCTCGCACATGCAAAACGCAAAGGCGTTCGTCTTCGCGGCCGAAGAAGATTTCGGGATTGTTCCCCTTGAGGCGCAGGCCTGCGGAACGCCCGTTATCGCCTTCGGGGCCGGGGGCGCGACCGAGACCGTCATAGACGCGGCGAAGAATATGCAAGGGACCGGTCTCTTTTTTGACGAACAAACGCCGGAAAGCCTGTGTACCGCCGTCGATCGTTTTGAGGCCCTTAAAGAGCGTATCCGACCGGCGGATTGCCGGACCAATGCCGAAAAATTTTCTCCGGAAGCGTTTCGTTCCGGGCTGGCCGCGCTTGTCACGGCTGCGTATTCAGAATTTCACGGGTCTGCGCACAATCCCGGGTCATCTGGTCGATAAGCTCTTCCAGCGCGTTAAACCGCGCTTCGCCGCGCAGGAAACGGACCGGGCGGACGCGCAATGTACAGCCATAGATATCCCGATCGAAATCGAGGATATGGGCCTCGATCTGGCCTTGCGGGATCTCGAACATCGGACGGATCCCGATATTCGTGGCCGCCATATACCAGGGCGCATCCGGGCCGTCTTCCACAATTTTGACGCAGGTTGCATAGACACCGTAGGCGGGATGCATCGTCCGGCCGATCGGGACGTTTGCCGTTGGGAAGCCGAGAGTCCGGCCTCTTTGATCGCCTTTCACAATGACGCCGCGCATCTCCCAGTCCCAGCCGAGAAGATTTGCCGCGTCTGATATGCGACCTTGCCGAAGTTTCTCCCGGACGCGGCTGGAGGAGTACAGGCGCGCCCCTTCGTCTTCTTTTTTCGTGATGGCAGTAACGGGTATACTAAAATCTCCAAACATTTCCGGCGTACCCCGGCGGAGCTGGCCGAAGCGGAAATCCTCACCGATGAAAATTCGCGCGGGGTCCAGACGGTCTTTCAGGTTCTGTGCGAATTCTTCGGCGGGAATTGACGCGGTCTCCCAGTTAAAAGGAGCGATAATCACGCCGTCGACACCGGCCTTTTCAAAACGCCAGAGCTTGACCGGCGGCGGCGTCAAGCGGAAGGGCGGCGCATCCGGATGCAATAACTCGCGCGGATGCGGCTCGAATGTCAGGACAACGAGTTTTTTGTTTTGCCGTTCCGCAAAGGCCCGGGCTTGCGCGAACAGGGCCTGATGCCCCCTGTGCACGCCGTCGAAATTGCCGATGCACAAGACCTGCCCGCGCAGGTCTTTGGGGAGGCGGTCCTGATATTCAGAAGTCAGCATGGGATGTGCGCAATCCTTGTTCACGTTCGCGAGATAGCCGATTGCCGGATTCTACATGCCGATCGACCATTTGCAAACGTCAAATGGGAAGCCTTTTATGAGCAATGATCCCCCGGCCCTCCCGGCTTTGCGTACGATAGTATGACTCGACCTCCGCAAGCGGCTCGACCCCGCATCTCATCGTCCGGGCCGTCGCATGAACGAGTTGCCCGTCACCGAGATATATCGCAACATGACCCTCGAAATAAAGGAGATCGCCCGGCAGGATTTCCGCGCCGGCCGGCGCGTCCGGAAAGTCTTCAATCTGCATATCGGTATCCCGCCGGCAGAACATCTCCGGGCGGAGAAGCTGAAGGCACACCTGTATGAGACCCGTACAATCGATTCCGTCCGGCGTTCGTCCGCCGTACTGGTACGGTGCGTACGCAAAACGTTTTGCCAGAGCTTCAAGGGTAGCGCCGGGCGGTAAGGGAGCAATCTGGCTGTGATGAATGTATAGTCCGTCCTCCGTTTCAAGGAATCCGTGATCTGGGGCAGGATTACCGGAAGAGAGCACCCTGACCAGCGCGTTGCACGGTATACGCAAAACCGGAACGGTCTTGAAATCCGGCGCCGGATAAAGCTGCGCCCACAGAGCGGTTACCGGCAAGACGGCGACGACCGTTTTCCCTTCTCCTTCCCCTTCCCCTTTGAAATCGGTCCGCAGGACCCAGCCTTCGTATCCGTCCCGTTCGGTCTTGATATGGCACAGACCGTTCCGGGATGCCGTGTCCGGCGTCACTCTGACCCGTTCGCCGTAAAGGACTTGAGAGTCCCGGCGGCCAGCCCGGACGGTTTCATCCGGGCTGGTGTAAAGATGCGTATAAGGTTCTCGACAATAAAGGATCATAAGACAAGGTTACCGTTTGGTAATAGACCTCTTTCCTAACTGGCTATTTTGCGTCTTTCTCTTTGGGCCCTGTAATCGCTTTCCGGCTTGATGCAATGTTGGTGCGAACACCGGTTGCCGGTGCGGAAATTTTGATCCTGCGCGCATTCGATTCCGGCTCAACCCGTTGCATATCGACATGCAGAAGTCCGTTATCGAGGGTAGCACCCAGAATTTCTATTCCGTCTGCGAGCACAAAAGATCTCTGGAATTGCCGGGCGGCGATGCCGCGATGCAGGAAAATCCGTTCGTCATCCTCATCGTCGGTTTGTTTTCCACGGATTGTAAGCTGATTTTTTTCAACCTCAACATCGAGATCATCCATCGTGAACCCGGCAACCGCCAGCGTAATCCGCAGGCCGTTATTGCCGATTTGCTCGATATTGTAGGGCGGATAACCGTCGGCCATTGTTTTGCGCATCCGGTCAACGGTTTTTTCAAATTGATCGAAGCCCAGAAACAACGGGCTGTCAAAAACAGATAATCTTGCCGTCATGACGACTCCTCCTTTTGAGCGAGTTGACACTATGTTTCCGTTCGTTTTCAGAAAAGCCTGTCAGGCAGCGCTTTTCCTTCAAAGGAACTATATAGAATGCGTCATGTAAAAATCAATTCTTTCGTATGTACAGAATAATATATCAGGACAGCCTTATTCTCCGCCTTCGAAAAAAATCTTCCGGAGAATGCCGGGGGCAAGGGCGGCCAGAGGGTTAATCGCAATATCCGGCGCTTTGGCGGGGCCCCTGGCGGTATAGGTCGCGGCAAAAACAGCGCCCCCGCGCCCACCCGCCAAAAGATCGCCGAGAATTGGAATATTGCCCATTAACCGATTCAACCCGGAGACCGGCACGATGGTTCCGGACAGGTCGAGACGGTCTTGTGACCGGTCGACCGCCCCTTCGATTGTCAATCCGATCGACGCGCCCGACGTTCGTCCGTTCCGGATAACGAGGATGCTCCCGGCAGGACGGGCCAGCCAGTCAAATCCGGTCTCCAGACGCGTGAACGCCAGCCCCTCATTATTCATGAGGTCAACGATCCCCTGCAGCGATAACGCATTCAGAAGTCTGGCCAGAACAGGCGCTTCAACCACCCGGAAATTTTCGAGCACGGCTTTTCCGGTCAGGTCTCCCCCGAATGTCTCGCCCATCGGTTCGCCCCGGATTGTCAGCGTTCCTCCCTTGATGTCGTCATAGAGGTCGAACGCGGACAGCGCTGCTCCGGCATCGTCGGCCTCAAGCCGGATATGCATCTGGCCGGTTTCATCGGGTTTGTAACGCAGATAAATCGCGCCCTCTCCGGCAACGGCGTCCATTTCAAGCTGCGTAACGGTATCCTGCGTATCCGTGCGCATGTAAAGTGCGACATCTGAAACTGCGCGGCTGTCTTCAGTTGTGATCATTCGCCCGAATGTGCCGGACACGATGAGCGGCATGCTACTGTCGTCGATATCCTGTGATGGTTCTCTCTCCGCTTTCTCTTCGTCTGCGCTTTCCGTTTTGTCTTTTTCCAATACCGGCGCGGCGTCAAAGACCGGGCCTTTCGCCTCTATTTCAAGGATGGAGTCAGGCGTAATCTCAAATTTGACAGAGAGCTCGCTCCGCCCCATTCCGGCAACAGGAAGGGTCCCGCTTCTGACAGTACGGACGCCGTTCAGAAGACCGAAGACAAGGTTCCCGTTTTCGATGCGCAGGGACGGTCCTGAAACGGACAGGCCGGTCAATTCCTGAATTTGTCCGTTCTCAAGCCGGATCCGGGCAGACGCCCCGGCAGACAGTCCCGGCGCCTTGTTATAGGCGAGCGGCTCGAAAAATACGTTTGCCGAAGTCAGGTCGGCCTGTACTGCGATGTCCGTTACGGTATCATCGCGTTCCGTATAGGAGAGGGATAACGGAAATGTTCCCGATATGAAATCCGATAAATCGACGCCAAAATGAGTTCGCAAGGCTTCATCCGCAGCCAGTTCCGCATCAACCTTCATCTGCCAGGGTTTTCCATCCGGGTCGATATACTGGCGCCAGTCCATTTTCACGGGGCGGCCATCCAGTTCCGCGTCTCCGCGCAGAGAAAAGGCTCCGTCAGCTACTGTAATTTTTGCCGGCCCTCCGGTCAGATCAAGCCCTTCAATCAATCCCGGCAAGACGAGATTGTTGAGAGCGCCGTCCACTTTGACTTTGACCTGTTCGGCCAGAAGATCCTTGACCGTCGGAAAACGGACATTGATTCCCAGATCCGCCGCGCCGCCGATCTTTTCCGGCGGCAGGCCAAGCGTTCCGCCCAGATCTATCGGTTCTGATGCAATATATTCAAAAACAGTCCGCAGAGGCCCTTTTAACCGGAAATTCAGATCAGCTTCTCCGCCCCCGACCGTCAGGAAATCATCAAAAACCAGGTCGATTTCACTGCCGTTCATATCTCCGATCTTTGCCGTTTCAGCAATAACGTGCAGGCTGTTCTCGCGGTAATCGAACGCCGCTTCTCCGCGAGCTCCCTTCGCCGGCATCAGCGGCGGGCTGTAATCAATGTCCATGTTTTCGAAAGACATGGAGGCGGTCAGATCGTCAATTTCGGTCACCAGATCGTCGTCGTCTGTCAATGTGAAGGCCGTTTTTGCGTGAACGGCGAGTTTGCGGACGGTTCCGTTCGATAACTTCCGAACGACCCATTTATGCGCCGGTTGTCCTTCAAGTGCCGGGGGAAATGCTGCCGATATCGCAGCCATATTGCTTTCATCAATATTCGCCGTCACACTCATGACGGCTGTCCGGGCTCCGGGATCATATGAAATATCCGCTTGCCCGTTAAGGGGAATGTCCCGGATCTTTGCCGCTATATGCGCAATGTTCAGACGACGTGTCTTCAGGTCGATTTTTCCCTGTATGTTCAAATCCCTGAACGCGAGCGGATCGCTATATAAATCCGACAAAAGAAGTTCGCCTTGTTCAGACCTTAATTCCAGTTCAATGTCTTCCGGTTTCAGGTTTTTGTCGAGCGTACCGGCCATCCGCCCCGAGAACCGGAGAGATTGTACTTCCAGAAATTCCGGGACCTCGAAACGCCGCAGATAGATAAACGGATCAATCCCCGTCCATTCAAGATCGTATCCCAATACCGTTCCGGGCATATAGACCGCCTGGCCCCGGATAACGGGCCGGGCGGCTGCGGGGCCGGAGGGGCTCATTTCGGTTTTAAAAACGAGTCCCAATCCTTCTTCATCTTTGAGATGGGCAAGTTCAAGATCGAGAGACGGCAGACGCCAGACGACCCCCGCCTTTTTATCTTCGATAAACGCGTGAGCATCGATAATTCTGAAACTGCGCAAATGCGCCAGAATGCCTGCCGCGTCGTCCTGCCGGATCCATGCGTTTAAAATTTCCGGAATGTTACGATCCGTGTCTTCGACAGAGACCCTTTCGGGCTCTCCGGTTCCGGTATCTTCACCGTTTCCCCGAATTCCGGCCTGCCAGCGCCCTTCTTTTGTATGAACGATCTGCAAAGCAGGTTCAATCAGCGTGAGGTTATAAGGTTTGATCCGGCCGCCTGCGAACAGGGCGCTGCGCGAAATTTCTACAATCATCTGACGCGCGGCAAAAGCATCGTCGCCTTTTTCCGCCTGAAGCCGTACGTCATTTAACGTCAGATGAATCTGTCCGAGAAGATCCGGCCAGTCGATCCAGATCTGTCCGACTTCAACGTCTTCAAGTCTCAGCTCCTTTTCGAGAACCTGTTCGATATCCTCACCGGCAAAGCTGACGTTTACCGGACCGCTTGTCAAACGCCAGATCCCAAGGCCCAGCGTCCCGATCACAACAAGCGCCAGAACGGCCAGCCCTTCGAAAATGATCCATGCGCCCGCGCGCCGGGATCCTGAGAGATCGCGTCCGGATCCGGGTGTGGTTTTTGGGGCGGGTTTTTTCTGCTGTTGTGTTTTGATGCCTGAAACAGCTTTTTTTTGAAACCGGATCAATACATTTTGTGCCGATTCAAATATACGCGTAAGATTTTTTGCGTATTTTTTCAAATGGTCGGAAATTTTTACCTGCAGCCGCTTCTTACTTGCCGTATGGGAGGCTTCTTCGTGCCTGTCTTGATCCGCATCCTCAGCCACGGCTGTCGCTCCAGCTTTGTATGTCTCAAAATCATATGGAGTAGTTCATCGGGTTTGCCATCGGGCAGAAAGCGGCCTGCAGGAAATCAGGCCACTTCCATGACACTTTCCGGTTCGACCCGGCGACCAGCTCCGGCCGCATTCATGTGATCATGAATATGAGCCAGCATTTCTCCCGTTTTTCCGGAATAGAAATGATTGGCACCCCGGATTACACGGTAATCTATGCTGATCCCTTTTTGAAGCTGGGCTTTCTGAATGAACTTGTCGACGGAGTTTTCCGGTACGACATCATCCCGGTCTCCCTGAACGACAAGCCCGGATGTCGGGCACGGCGCAAGGAAAGAAAAATCAAACATGTTTGCCGGCGGCGTTACAGAAACAAAACCACGGATTTCGGGTCTGCGCATCAAAAGCTGCATGCCGATCCATGCGCCGAACGAAAATCCGGCAACCCATACGTACGGCGCGTTTGGGTTGAGTTCCTGCATCCAGTCAAGGACGCAGGCCGCATCGCTGAGCTCGCCTTCTCCGCGGTCAAAGGTTCCCTGAGAGCGTCCGACGCCCCGGAAATTGAATCGCATTGTTGAGAAGCCGCGCGCGACCATGGCCTGGTGGATCATAACTGTCAAGCGGTTGTTCATTGTTCCGCCCTGTTCCGGATGCGGATGGAGAACCAGTGCGAGCGGAGCGTCTTTATATCTGGAGTGAGAATAACGAGCTTCAAGGCGTCCGGCAGGTCCGTTCAGAATAATTTCGGGCAATGTTTCGTCTCCACCTCGGTTAAAATTTACCATCCTGTATACTGCGATGACAAATCGCGTTTGACACGCTCTATTCCGGATACCTTTTTCACATCCCGGGCGCCGCTCATTTTTTCCGTCTTTTCCGATTTCGTACGAGACGAGCCGTCTGCCGGGAACAGGTTTTTTTATTTTTTGTTCTTCAGTTCTCTTTTTCAGCTTTCCATGTGTATATAGAACCTCTCTGCGAATGTCCAAAAATTTCTTACATCCCCTTGTTTTTCCTGTGGGGGAATACAAAATTATGGTGAAAACTTTGAAAAAGTCATCTTTCCTGTTGAATTTATAAATTAGGTTCGTCTAATAGTGTCTTTGAAAGAGTTCAGTCAGACAAGACTTCAATTCGGGTTGGAGAAACGTCTGTAATTTTTGTTCTCTGAGAGCAAGGGAAGGGGATGTGCCGTAGACATGCTCTGTGCCCGGTTCTGCGCTTTCTAGAGATATCTGCGTAACCATTTTCTGTATAGAGTGTAAAAAATATGACCCTGCGTAAAGATTTGAAACTCACGAGCCGAGGCCGCTATGCCGTAATGGCTCTTGTCGATCTTGCTTCTCAAAGCCATCCGGAGACGTCTTTCATTCGGCCTGTTCCATTGGCGGAAATTGCCGCGCGCGGCCGGATTTCGCTCTCTTATCTGGAACAGCTTTTCGCTGCCATGCGTCAGCACGGCCTTGTAAAAAGTTATCGCGGGCCGGGGGGAGGCTATCTTCTTGCGCGCAAGCCGGATGAGATCGTCATTTCAGAAATTCTTCTGGCTGCCGAAGACAGCGCGCCCGCGAAACGAACCCTTTCAGGGGCGGAGAGTCCGGCATCCGGCATCAGTCCACAGACCGATTATCTCTGGTTTCAGATCGCCCAGTTTCTGCACGGGCATCTCCAGAGAATCACGCTTCAGGACGTGATCGACGGACAGATTGGAACTCTGGCGGCGGAATAGCCGTCTTTATTCTCTCTTCTCCATTCTCCAAACAGGCATTGCCTGAACGGCCGAAGTCTTATAAGACAGCCCGATGGACCCTGTATATCTCGATTATAATGCGACTGCGCCCATCCGTCCCGAAGCCCTTGAGGCGTATCTGGGCGTTTGCAGCGATCCGGCCAATGCGTCCTCCGTTTATCAGCATGGGCGCCGCGCCCGGAAGATCGTTGAGGTGGCACGCGCTTCTGTGGCGGCACTCGCCGGTGTTGCGCCGGAGCAGGTCGTCTTTAACAGCGGTGCAACGGAAGCAAACAACACGGTTTTTTCGCAATTGCGCAAAGAGCATATTGCCGTTAGCGCGGATTCGCACCCCTCGGTCACAGATGCGCTCGAAAAGCCGGTTCTTCTTCCGGTCGGCCGGGACGGCCGGATCGATACTCAGGCCTTTGCGGATCAGATTATGCAGACACCGCCTCCGGTCATGATCTCGATTCCGTGGGTCAACAACGAGACCGGAGTTATTCATCCTGTTGAGGATCTTGCCAGATCAGCCAGGAGACGCGGGGTTTCCGTTCATATCGATGCGGCACAGGCCCCCGGCCGTATTCCTTCGGAGTATCTGTCCTCGGTCATGCAAAGCGGCCTGATCGATTTTCTGACCCTGTCCGGGCATAAAATCGGCGGACCGATGGGAACGGGCGCCCTGATTCTTGGATCCTGCACATCACCTCCTGTCATGCTCTATGGCGGCGGGCAGGAGAAAGGCGCAAGATCCGGAACCGAGAATGTTCCGGCAATTGCCGGATTCGGCGCGGCCGCACGGGCTCTTATGGCTGCCGAACCGGAGGAGGCGGAGCGTTTGCAAGTCCTCCGGGACCGCATGGAGCAAGCATTGATAAAACGCTCTCCCGAACTTGTCTTTATCGGCAAGGGAGTCCCCCGGGCACCGAATACAAGCTTTTTTGCTCTGCCGGGGATTCCGTCGCAGACTCTTCTGATGGCGCTCGACCTCGACGGCATTTCCGTCAGCAACGGATCTGCCTGTTCCAGTGGAACGGTCAAGTCCAGCCGTGTCCTGAAAGCTGCCGGATATGACGAAACCATCGCCGGATCGGCCTTGCGCATTTCAACAGGATGGCATACAGCGCCGGACGATATTGACAGATTTCTGGAAAGCTGGGAAAAACTTTATACCCGGATCCGGCACAAAATCATACCAACGGAGGATCTTTGAACATGCCCCGGATTACCTATATCCTGAAAGACGGAACGCGGAAGACTGTTGACGCGCAATCCGGCCTGTCCCTGATGGAAGTGTCCCAGAAAAACGGAATCGGGGCGGTTGAAGGAGCTTGCGGCGGCTCGCTTTCCTGTGCGACCTGTCATGTTTATATCCATCCGGACTGGTGGGTCCGGCTTTTGCCCGAAGACGGGAAGATTTCCGATCAGGAGGAGGATATGCTGGATCTGGCGTTCGACCTTCGCAAAACGTCCCGTCTGTGCTGCCAGACCATGGTAACAGACGATCTCGACGGGCTCGTTGTCGCCGTTCCCGGCGCAGAAACGGACTGGTGACCCGGTTTTCGGTCCGGACCAAGCAAAAATATGGTCGGGGCGAGAGGATTCGAACCTCCGGCCTCTGCGTCCCGAACACAGCGCTCTACCAGGCTGAGCTACGCCCCGAACCGAAGATGTGACGTTATACTTCGGGTCCGCCCCCGGATGCAAGCGAAAAGACACAGGCCTGTATCAGCATTTTGAGATATATTTTACGAAATATTAACGTTCCGTTAAGAGTTCCGGGCGTATAAATATTTTATGACAAACAATAACGATCCGGGTGACATCTCTTCCGACTCTTTCGACGGGTTTTCCCTCGCCAGGGCGCGTGACTATTTCAGGTTGGCCGGGAATTTATTTAAAGCCGACCTTAGAAATGCCGACGGCGCCGTCCTCTCTTTCGATAAAGACACAATAGGCCGGTATTTTGTACACAGGAATTCGGCATCTTTCGTCATGTTCAACGAGCAGACAAAAGAGATCACCGTCCTGTCCGACCCGACTTACGACCCCCTGGACTGGCCCGAAAACGTGACACCGATCTGGGACAAGGTCGCACTCGGTGGATCGTATCTGACCGGTTTTAACTGGGCCATAGACAAAGAAAATGAGTCCGGTGCGTCTTTATACGACCGGGTTCTGTCGGAAATCGACCGTCTGATTATCGACGAAGGAGCCGAAACCATTAATTTTTCCGGCTACTCGCGTGGCGGCGGAATGGGTATTGCATTCGTGGCGCGCGCGGTCGCGCAGGACAACCTGCATGAACGCATCCGCTTCGGCGACCTGTATACCTTCGGCGCCCCGCATATCGGCGATGCCGAGTTTGCCGCCCGCTTCAACGAGATGAGCAAAAGAATCGGACTGAATGTCTGGCGCGTCGAAAATGACGCCGACCCGGTTCCTCTTGCCACGGAATGGATCAGGAATGTTCCGGTCGGCCATCTCGCCCGCGTCACCATGGCGGCCGTGGACTCAGACAAAACGCGCATCCAGATCGATCCTCAAAGAGCGTATGTTTCCGGGGACCTAAGCAGAAGATTTGCGCAGGCTATATGGAACGCTACCGGCTTCGGCAATGAAGATGAAGCGGCGCTCGGCCACCTGGACTACGGCGATGCCCTTGAGCATGTCGGCGAGGTCCGTCGCGATCCGGTTCTTGCCTTCGAAAGAACGGCCGATCCATCGGCGTCTCAAGGCCCTTCTGCTCCGCCTGTCATTCCCGATATCGGAACACAGCCTCGTTTTGCCGGCTGGGGCAGCGGATGTGGAACGCCCTCCCTCTCACCTTTCACAGCACCTGCGGGATATGGTGTATAGGTCCTGACCCTAATTCACACGGCGGACGACGTAATCCGCCATGTCGTAAAGGAGGGTTTTCGTCTCTCCTGCGGGAAGAGGGGCGAGGGCCGCCTGCGCCGCCGCAACGAATTCGAGGGCGTAGTCCATGGATTTCCGAAGCGCGCCGCGCGCGGCAATCAATTTCATCGCCTCGGGCAAATCGCTTTCCGTCTGATCGAGACCACCGAGCGTGCGCTGCCAGAAGGCGCGCTCACTTTCATCCGCGCCCTCCAGAGCGAACAGGACTGGCGCGGTCATTTTCCCCTCGCGGAAATCGTCGCCGATCGTTTTCCCGAGCGTCTCCCGGTCCGCCGCATAATCCAGCGTGTCATCCGCAATCTGGAACGCGATCCCAAGCGCCATCCCGTAGGCGGCGAGCGCTTTTTGCGCGTCCTTGTCCGCTCCCGCGGCGACCGCTCCGGCCTCGCAGGCCGCGGCGAACAAGGCGGCCGTCTTGGCCTTGATTACCTGAAGATACTGCGTACGCGACGTCTCCAGATTATTTGTCGTCGAGAGCTGCATAACCTCTCCTTCCGCGATGACGGCGGAGGCCTGCGAGAGAATGCGCAGAACCTCAAGAGATTCCGTGCGGACCATCAACTGAAACGCGCGGGAGAAAAGATAATCGCCGACCAGCACGCTCGATTTGTTGCCGAAAATCTCGTTTGCCGATTCCCGGCCCCGGCGTTCGCGGCTGACATCGACGACATCGTCATGAAGAAGCGTTGCGCTATGAATGAACTCGACGGCGGCGGCCAGAATATAGGTTCGCCGGTCCGGCGGAGCGAACAGGGACGCACTTGCCAATGTCAGAAGGGGACGGATCCGCTTGCCGCCCGCCGCGATCAGATATCCGGCGAGTTGCGGGATGAGCGGAACGCCGGAATCCATATTCTCAAGGATCATGACGTTCACCTGTTTCATATCGCCATGAAGCAGGTCGGCCAGCTTTTGCAGCGGGCCGGGCGGCACGGAAGAGGACGGCGGCAGGTCCGGTTGCGCTTGATCCGGTGACGCGCTCTGGCTACACATAACGATGTTCATAAAAAGAAACGCCACCTGTCGCAAGAGAAAACAGCACCTATGGGACATATCCAAAAGGAAGAGATTACCCTTCTGGGCGGACGGCTTCGCTTGTTGAAGGCCGGGGACGGCGGGCTGCACCCCTCGACCGATACGGTCATGCTTGCCGCCGCCTGTCCGGCCCGGCCCGGCGAGGCCGTCCTCGATCTCGGATGCGGGAGCGGCGCGGCGGGGCTCTGCGTACGGATGCGTGTCAACGTTCGGCTTTGCGGGATCGATATTCAGGCGCCCCTGATCGACCTCGCCCGCGAAAATGCAGCCCTCAACGGTTTTGAGGAATCCTGCCGGTTCGAAACGGCCGACGTCCGGGATTTTCGTACCCAGGAACAAAAACCCGGTTGTCCGCTCTTCGATCACGTTATTTGTAATCCTCCTTACCTTGAACACGGGACGCACACCGTCTCTCCCGATCCCGGCCGGGCCAAAGCCCTCAGCCATAGCGGGAAAGATACGGATCTGAAGCTCTGGATAGATTGTGCCTTTCACAGTCTGCACGGCCGGGGATCGCTCACGCTCATTCACCGGGCCGACCACATCGACCGGGTATTTGCCGCGCTTGGAAAGCGGTTCGGCGCGATCGAAGTTATCCCGCTCTGGCCGAAGGCAGAGCAACCGGCCGGCCGGATCATCATCCGCGCGCGCAAACATCGCCGCTCCCCATCTGTTCTTCATCCCGGAATCGTTCTGCATTACGCAAACGGCGGATTTACCGACGCGGCGGAGAGCATTCTTAACAAGGGAGAGCCCCTTCCCTCTACTGCTGTGCGGCGTCCTGCGTCGTGATCTTCGTGCCGGAGGTGTTGCCGAGCAGATCGAGGAACTTCGTAAACTCGACGGACTCGGCGTTCGCGACATAGATGATATCCATGTTCCGGACCGGGAATTTCTGCGCGAGGAAAAAGCCTTCCGGATCACGCAGGTTCAAACGGTAGATGACCGGCATCGTCTCAGGCAGCGAGTCTTCCTTGTCTCTCAGGACCGTGACCGGCAACTCCAGCGCGGTGAGCCGCGCGCGGAGTTCTTCCCGGTAAAGATAGATTTCCGCCGGGTCAGCCTGCGCGTCGCTCAGGCCGCCCGCCTCGCCCAACGCTTCGGCCAGCGTGACGTTCCGCTTGGGAAAGCTGTGCGCGCCGTTAAAGCCGCTTGCGCCGAACATCTGGAACATTTCGGCCTCGCGGTAGACATAGACCGTGTCATCCTGCTCCATCCGGATGTTTTTGTCCGGATCGAGAACGAGAAGATCGAAGGGAATCGTCCATTTCTTTTTGCCGCGCTGCAGCGTGACGTAGGACTCATAGCCGGGATAACTCGGCCCGCCCGCGCGGGCGATGGCGTCCAGAATGCGCTCCCCGTTCAGGCTCAGGGAATAGCGCGTCGGATTGCCGACATCGCCGATGATGCTGACTTCCGCCCCTGACCGGTTCGTTACGGAGACGACGACCTGCGGCTCGATGGCCCGGCGGCCGAGCTTCTCCGTGATCTCTCTGCCGATATCGTCCGGTGTCCGCCCGAGAACGTTCACTTCTCCGGCATAAGGCACAGTAATAACGCCGGTCTTGTCCACGGTCTGGCCGGGCAAGCTCACATAGTTCCCCGGACGGACCCCGGCCTCGGAAGGAATAAACAAGCCGCCCGTCTGGGATTCATAAATTGTGACGCTCAGCGTATCGCCGACACTGACGGCCATGATCCGGTCCGGGCCGCTTTTCGGCCATCCGGTTTCAATAGTGTAATCTTTCTCAAGCCCTGCCAGATAATCCGTGACCGGCCGGGCGATATCGACCATTGCATAACGGAAACGCGAAGTCAGAATCTTGTCCTGCACGGATTTTGTGATTTTAATGTCTGCGCCATCATCCATCGTAAAGGAAAACGGGCCGGACGCCGGCAGCACGGCACAGCCGCCAAGCGCCAGAAGACCGATAAAGCAGATGCTCTGTATGACCCGGGTCATCCCGCCAATCCTGTCCGTATACATTCGCTGCTAGAAATGAAAGAAAACATCAGGGGGAGTATAAACGCCACTGCGTACTCTATGGTCAAGCATTTTCGCCGAAAAAACAATGTTTTTCTGAATGCGCCCTCACCCCCCGTCAAAAAGCCAAAACCAACTTGTCATCCCTGTTTTCAAGCACGACTGTCCGGAAAAAGTTAACGCGCAATCCCGGAACCTGGACGAGCCTTGAAAACCGACAGGTTTTCATCTGGCGAGACCTGGTATCCGGGATCTCGATCAGGAGACCCCGGCTCTGCGCAAAACCTCCGCTTATGCGGAGCTTTTGCTTGTCCGGGGTTACGGGTTTTTGGGGATATTAACCTTTTCCCGGACACTCATGCGTTTTCACAGGGATAACAAAATTTTGACGGATGGCGAGGAATGCGCCGACAGTTTCAAATCTTGACTTTGAAGCACAAAGAGGTATGAGTAGCGCTGTTTGTTTCCTGATCCCGTCACTGAGGCCGGCCCGTGGGTTTAAATCCGACGCACATCACGACTTTTGCAAGGTCCGGCGCCTTTCAGTCTCTACTGCTCATGGGAATTCGGGGCGCGTCTCTGGTCGTCAAATTCATCCTGACGCTTTTTATTGCAAAGTTTCTCGGGTTCGAGGATCTCGGGGCTTACGGTTTGATTTCTGCGGCCGGCATCATGGCGCCAAGCCTTGTCGGGTTCGGTATTATGGTGATTTATGTTCGCCGCGCCGTAACGCAAACACCCGAAGAGATCGTCTATGCCCTGCGTCATTACGGGCGGGCTCTTTTCCTGACATATCTTTCTCTTCTGTGCATTGCCCTATGTGCAGGAACCTTAAAAGATGCTTTGCTTTTATCAGCGCTTATCTGGTGTATCGTTCTGTTCGAACATATCAGTTCGGATCTGTACCTCCTCCTGCTCAATCTTTCAAAACCCCTGACGGCCAACATCCTTCATTTTATCCGGACGGCCGGATGGATGCTCATATACATGGCGCTCGCTTTCGCGTTCCCTTCCCTGCGCACGCTTGATGCGCTTTTGATCGGATGGATCATCGGCTCCGCCGCCGCTCTGGCCGGATTCGCGCTCACGACAAGAAACTGGCCGTGGCGAAACAAGACACCGCTCCAGCCCCTCGCACGGTGGTTCCGGACTGAATTCCGGGAGTCCCGCCTGATGTATGCGAACGGTTTCCTGACGACGATTTCCCAGTATATCAACACATTTCTGGTCTCGTTCTTTCTCGGGCTGGAGTTGACCGGCGTTTTCGTCTTTTTCATGCAGGTCATCAGCGCGATGAGCAACCTGATCCAGACCGGTGTCATCCAGTTCGCCCGCCCGAAAATGGTCCGGGCTTACCGTGAACGGACCCCGGCCCTTTTCAGATTTCATGACAGATGCCTCCTCCATACAGGGCTAACGGCAACCGCCATGGCGGCTGTCGCCATCCCCGCCATGTATGTTCTGACCTTCTATATTGTCGACAAACCACTCGCGATTGAATGGTTTCCTGTTTTTTTCTTCCTCCTGGGTGGATTTGTTGTTACCCAGATTACGCATGCTATTGATCTTATTTTTTACAGTGTGCATCGCGACGATATTACCATCCGGTTGACGCTGCTCGGCAGCCTTGTGTCGTTCCCGGCTAAAATCGTTTTTATTGCCCTCTTCGGTCTTTGGGGCGCGGCTGTCGTCGAGTGTACTGTCCCCCCGGCCCTACTGACGATTAACATCAGATATGCTCTGAAGGTCAGAAAGGAATTTCACCGGGACCTTAATTCGAAAACCGACACGGGGAAACAATTTGAAACAAGAGAATAGATATTTCTTCTACCGAAATGATCAGAAAAATGAATATTTTCCATTCGATCCGAAAAATCCGGCTTGTCTTGACGCAGTCGGGTACAAATATTTCGGGCGGGTTTTGAATCTGCTGGATCCGATGGTTGAAGGACAGGGGCTGACCTTCATCGTTACAGCGTGGACTGTCCACGACCTCCCCGAATACGGACCGAATGTCGTTTCCTGCATTCTTCAGGACGAGTGGGGACGAGAACCCCGCTACCGTGAAAAAGTCAAAGCCGTTTTCAAAACCTGCGGGCGCTTTCCTTATACGGCCGAACCGTATAAATTCGGCGGTCCTGCGGAAATTTTTCCCAATCTCCTCGGGCAAACGAAAGCCTTTTTGAACGATGGGACGGGACGCGCCCGAAGCCTGACAACAAGGATACACGGAAAAGATCTCGCACCGGTTTACGATATTCCTCTCGGCTATTACGCGAACGAACCCGTCGATTTTATTCCCATCACGGAAAGGTCCTATGATCTTTTCTTTGCCGGAAGCGTACAACATCGTACATCTGCCCCAAAAAAAATCAAACGGCCGAAAGAGCTCGCACGTACCCGAATGGAAACCGCCCTGTCGAAATTGGAAAAGTCCTGCCCGGACTGCGTAATCAGATCAAATGTAACCGCCGATTTCGGTACAAGCATCGTAACAGACAATACCGGATATCTTCAGAACATGATGAATACAAAGATCTGTCCGGTCCCAAGGGGAGCAAATCTCGAAACGTTCCGGTTTTACGAAGCCATCCGGTTTGGCGCCATCCCGGTCGGGGAGGCGTTTCCCAAGGCATGGTTTTACGAGGACGCCCCCATTCTCCGCCTGAAAGACTGGTCGGATTTAACAACTGTCATTCCGGACCTCTTGTCCGATCCGGACCGTCTGATAAGGTTACACAGTAGCGTCATGAACTGGTGGCAGGAAAGATGTTCTGAAAAGGCAACCGCCCGTTTCATCGCAGAACAACTCAACAAAAACAGGGAAAGCCAGCATGATTAAATTGTACCGAGCAAGACCCAAAAGAGACATAGGCGTTCGTAAAGACAGAAGCATATCCCCAAAGCAATTGCGTGAAAAAAGTCTTTGGTATCGATAACCTCAGGCGATTACCCAATTTCATTCAAAACATCCAGTCCGTAATAATCACTCAGCCGGGCCAGATACGCGTCATTTCTGTCATTCTCAACATTATCTGCACAAAGCTGAACGATTTGAGATTCCGGCCAACTGAAAGGCGTTTTCATATGCCCTGTATTTCTGTTGGACACACCGGCCATTCTTCCCATCCAGAACAGCCAGACATCGTCGGCATTCGGTGACAGGGACGTAAACAGGTCATCACGCAAAAGATCGGTTCCTGCAAAACATCCGGGCGGATATAAAACACCACCGCCCCCGGTCGGAAAAATCCGCAAATCGTCGGCACACGGACCAATTTCCCAGCCCCACTCTCTGTATGGGCATAACCGGCCATTCCCGTCAGTCTTGACGTAGTGTGCCCGGTGAGACACAATCCTGTCGGTCCGTCCGTCCCAGGCCTCCACAAGCTTCTCCAGCCAGTCCGGCGAATAATATACATCGTCATCTGCCGTGACGACAAACGCTTCCGGAAAGGCCCTCATGGTATGAACAAATTTGTTATAAACTTTGTAATCCACGCTTGCCGTCCGAATCTCAAGCTCTCGCGTTTCAAGCTTGCGAACATCTTCCGGTAATTTTGAAATATCGCCCTCTGCCACCCACAGGATAACACGGTCAGGCTTCATGCTTTGAGACAGCAGGCATTCAAGCGTAGGACGCAAAGTCGGAAAACGCGGCAGATAGGATGTCACCGTGACGATCAACTCGCCGGGGAGGTTATGCGGTCTCTGTAAGAACTCGGAATGAAATCTTTTGTGAATTTTCCTGACAAGGAAAGCGTTAAAAATTCTTTTCCAAACCCTCTTTACCGGTCTGAGCTTTTTTCTAAGGCGTTTGATCAGGTTCCCTCCTTGCTCAGAGTCCAACAAAACTGCCTCTGAAAAAGAATTGATCATACGTTGTGTTGAGAATTTAGTTATCGCGTCCTCACGCGCTTTCGCGATAAAATGACGCTCATTCGCCCCATGCTCAAGAAAGCGTTTCACTTTATCTGCAAGTGCGGCCTCGTCCCCCATCGGAGTCAACCATCCGTTTTCTCCGGGAGCGATGATTTCCTGTGCACCGCCGGCATCGCTGGCGATAACGGGAACGCCGCAGGCCATGGCCTCCACAATAACAAGACCGAACGGCTCGGGCGATGTTGAACAATGCGCGATAACATCGCATGCCGCCATGGCTTTCGGAACTTCGTCCGTGTGCCCCGTAAAAAGAACACGATCCTCGATTCCCAGATCCCGGGCAAGCATTTTCAGATCCTGTGCATACGCATCTTCGCCGAACTGGATCCCGCCGACAATGACGGCATTGACGTCCGGAATTTTCGCAATCGCCTTCAGGAAAACGTCCTGCCCTTTCCAGGGACTGATCCGTCCGAAAATTCCGACCACCGGTTTACCGTCCGGCGAAAAACGCGCCCTGAACGCCGAAATCGTCTCCGTGTCCTTCAGGCTTTCGTTAATACTCTCCACATCGATTCCGGGATAAATAATATGCACGTTCTTTTCCCGCCCTCCGGCCGCCCGCCAGGCCGCCATTGACGCCTGAGAATTCAGGATGATCTGATCGGCCGCGGGCGCAAAAAAACGGACGAGTAAAAAAATGAGAACGCGGCTGAAATGTTCCCCTGAAAGAATGTCGTTCATCAGCCAGACAACCGGACGACCCGAAAACGGTTTTGCAAGCGCCGCCAGAATGAAGGCTTTCTGGGAAACGCAGACAACGGTCTCCGCCGTTCGGCAAAGACCGGCCATGCCTCCGATCATCCGGAATATGGCCGGAATCGCGCGCAGCAGAGACAAAACGCCGTCCTCCCGCCGAAACGCCGCCAGACCGCCGGGCATCGGAAAAACGGAAACCGGGATCCCCTCTTTCTCCAGCAGGGACCTGAGCGATCCGTCCTGAAACAGGACGGCCTCGGCCTTCGGCATCAATGCCTTACAGAAATTAATCATTTTCAACTCTGCACCGCCGGGCTTCCCGACATGCGTAATAAAAAGGGTTTTGGTTTTTGTATTTTTGTCTGTCTCTGTATCTGTCATTTTTCATCTTTTCCGTATGGAGATTGAAAGAACGTAAGCCCGGATGTCAGGAACACCGAATTGACATGCGTCACGCAATAAACGAGTCCCATCAGGGACAGGAATCCGACAAATACGCCCTGCGGATCTTTCCGCATGAGATTCCGGCCCGCATTCCAGCACAACGCCGCAAGCATCAAAACGAGGTAAATATAGCCGGACTGCCCGAACCGGAGATTAAACCAGGCCCAGGCATAATGCGCGTGACCGTAATCGCGTATATACTCATGTGTGAAGCGGACTTCGTATAGTCCGCCGAATCCGAGTCCAAGCCACTCCCTCGTCTGCCCTTCCGAAGCGAGTTTCTCCCGGATCGCGTCCCATTCCGCCTGACGTTCCCCGATCGATCCTTTTCGCTCGCTGAGATCGATCTCCGTCAGAGAGGTAATCCGTTCATACGTTTTCGAATCCCTCGGAATAAACGTCCAGGCCAGCGTCGCGATCAGGACCGCCGCCAGAAAAGCCAGAACGCCGTGTACGGGATTCCGCAGGGTTTTCAAAAAAACATAACCGGAGACGGTTACAGCCAGAAACGCCATCGTCGTCCGGTTCATATCCGGCAGCGAGAACGCCAGCATAACCGCTGCCGCCGCAGCAATCCACAAAGGAAACGGGCGCAGTATGAAGAGAGAGGCCATCAGAAGCGGAATCATAACGCGCCCTTCCCCCATTGAAGGACCCGTTGGTTTCCCGAGCATCTGCCCGGCCAATCCGAAGACCGTGCAACCAATCGCAAGGAGAGTGCAGGACGTCAAAAGAAAGCGGACATCAACAGGTCTGTATTCCGTGACGGATTGCATCCGGAGAATATTCAGAGCGATCATAAAAGGCGGGATAAAATCGTTCAGGATAACAAAGGGCGGGTTATGCCGCATGATCCCGATGAACAGGCCGTGAACGCACATCAGCAGGAAAACCAGAGCAAAAACGGACATCGGGTTGACGGTTACCCGAAGATTCACGACCTTTTTTACAGAAAAAATATAATCCAGAGCCAGAAACCCGTAAAAAAGCCATTGTTTGTTTTGGGACTGGACGAAATCCCACTGCCCGAGCCCGAACTCAAAAATAACCTTGACGAGAAAAGTTGAGAGAAAAATATAGATGACAATCCGCTCAAACAGATTTCTTTCAAAAAACGTCTTCAAGAATTGGTGCGCGGAAGCAAACATGCAGACCATCAGGATAGAATTTTAAAACGTACATGAAAACCGGAAACACAGAAAAACGCCATTTGGAGACCGGCACAGTAGATTTGAGGGCGCTCCCTAAGCCGTTGTCCTGTGACCGTAGTATTTTTCCATTTTCTTCATATCAGCTTCGTTTAAAATCAGTCCGAGAATCCGGTCGCCGCAAATACCGTTTTGCTTGAGATGAAAATTCAGACTGTTCGGCTGCGTTCTGCCCCACCGGGCAACAACGGCAAAAGCGTCGGCCGCCTCCGAGAAACTATAGACGTCGGCCGCCGCCATCAAGGGCGGAAGATTCATAACGATAGTGCCGAACTCTTTCCGGCTTTCCGTCACGATGTCTTTAATGCGCTCCGCCGTCAACGCGGCCAGAGTCCGTCCGGCGTCAGGTCCCGGTCCGGGCAAAATCGCGAGATTCAGATTATCGTTTCGATAGATCGCATCAGACAACGCCGCGTCCCCGGACAAGACAGACCCCAGTCCGCATAATCCCGTTTCACTCGTCTCTTCCCGGATATTACCATCGATGAGAAGTGTTTTCGTTCCCGATGCCGCGATATAGATCGCCAGATTCTCGGCAATCGTCCTTTTGCCTTCCGTGTTTGAGGTCGAGACGATCCCGATAACGCGTGCGCCTTTTCTCTCTGCTTCATTCTTGAGTGTGCGAACGGTTTCCGCCGTTGGAGAAAGCGGAATATCGACGCTCTGTGAAGCCAGATGAAACGGCGCATCTCCGAACGTGCGAGAAGAAAAGGCCAGGGAGCGCCCGCCTTTCCGTCCCTTTATTTTGGTTTTGATCTTTGGAACAAAACCGAGAAACGGAATGCCGATAAGGTTCCGGACTTGTCCGGCCCGGCGCAGGGAGCGGTCAAAATTATCCCAGATAATAGCGAGAACAATGCCCATAGACACACCGAAAATCAGTGCCGCGCCTATGATAAGAGGCGGGTTCGGATGGCTGGGGCCGAGCGGTGGCGTAGCGCTGGTGATAATCCGGGTCTCTGTGACGGGAAATGTCTGCTGCGTATTGATCGTTTCCATCTTTTCAAGAAAAGCGTCGTACAGGTCTCTGTATGTCTGTGCTTCCTGCTCAAGATTGCGCATTTCGATCAACCCGATCTCGTGGTGAGAGTCTTCAGCATCTTCATCTTTCCCTTTTCCGCTCTGCGCTCTGGCATTATATGCTTCCCGGTATTCAATCAGGGCCTGTTGCGCACCGGCCATCTGAGTCCGAAGATCTGCAACTTTTCCCTGCAGCCAGAAGGTTGTTCTCTCTGTTGTTTCAGACAGGGCGTCTAACTGATCGTCAATATAGGCTTGCGCGAAAGCATTGGCGATTTCCGCCGCTTTTTCCGGATCGTCCGAGGTGTAGCGTACCGACAAGATATAGGTTTCCTCGACCCTGCTCACGCGCAGGCGCCGCTCAAGATCGTTTGCGATTTCTTCGCGGGACAAACCGCCCCGGGCCGGCGCGGGAAAATAGCCTTTGAGGCTGAGCGTATCGATAACGGAATCGATCACACGGCGGGATTTCAGAACCTCGACCTCGCTTTCGATCGCCGGATCTTCAAACCCCATGCGCTTTGAAGAAATATCGGATACGGCCGATGTCATGCTTTTATCAAGCAGAAGCTTGGCCTGCGCGGTATACTGACGCGGCGTAACGCCGATATAAATCACAGAAAGAAGCAGGAGAGTCGACGCCGGAACAACAATTAAAAGCCAATGCCGCCTTAAAATCATCGTCAACCGTTTCAAATCCAGAATATCTTCAGGATTGTAGGCGATCTCTGCGCTCATCATGCTCTCCGCTACAGACAAAAAAAGAGGAAATCAGAGCAGAGTTAAGACAAAACACGTTCAATGTACAGGACTTTCTGTCCCGCGCACGGCAATCGCCTGAAGTTATGAATAGCGAGTCGTAAGAACGCAACTCATTGAAAAACAATAAGATCGTCATCCTCTGCGCATGCAGAGGATCCATTCCAAAGTTATCGCGAACGGATGAATGGATCCTCCGAACAAGTCGGAGGATGACGAAATCAAATTATATCAAAAGGTTAGTTCAATCGAATTTTTTCAAGCGATTCTCCTGCTGTCCCGCGTCATTCTGCGTTCCGGCGGTCGATTTCAATTTTATAGGCCTGTTCACGCAGACACTGCATATAACTGTGAAATCCGGTTCGGGAAAATATATTAATCCCGATATCCGACTTAACGGAATATAAAAACAGCCCGACAGGCACGCTCGAGATTGCATACAAAACCAGCAACATCAGGACAAGAAAAAGCCTCATGGCAAAACGGAACGGACGGAACCCCTTTTTTTCCTTCTCGTCGATGTTTCGTGTCGTCCCCTCAGTCATTTTTAGCCTTTCCGTTTGTCCCGTTTGACTTTAAATTTCCGGTTTGTGCCGGAAAGGGAGACTGTACAGATGCACAATGACGATGACAACGGCAAACAGAAATCACAGCCCCGGGGGTGTTGCGGACACTGTGGCGAAAATGAAAAATCCTGTTCGACATTCTCGTTCGATCTGTTTTTACATGGCGGCGCCTTTGTGATTTTCAGCGCTCTTGTCTACGTCGCCGTTCTCTCTTTTGGGGACGGTGCCGAACGGCTGGGCCCCTCGCCCCTGTTGTCGTCTTTTGCCTATGCCGTTGCAGAGCTTGCGGGGAAAATGTGGTGGGGCGTTGCGCTCGGGCTGATTGCCGTCGGCACGCTGGGATTCGTGCCCCGCACATGGTTCACTGCGATACTCGGCCGCAGCGGACGGTTTCAGGGGCTTGTCCGTGCGACGGTTGCCGGTTTGTTTCTCGATTTGTGTTCGCATGGGATCCTGATGGTCGGTGTACGCCTGTATGAGCGCGGCGTCAGCTTTGCACAGGTCATGACGTTCCTGATTGCCAGTCCGTGGAATTCCCTGACCCTGACTTTTATTCTGATCGCATTGGTCGGTATTAAACTGACATTGATTTACATTCTCTTTTCAGCCGGGATCGCACTGGTCAGCGGATTGATTTTTCAGATTTTTGAAAAAAGGGGGACCATCCCGGCCAACCCAAACACGCCGGACCTCCCGGACGGCTTCAATCTGCGCGAAGACGTCCGAACGGCTCTGCGGAAAATAGAATGGAACGCCGCACTGGTCCCTGTAATTCTCCGCCGGGGATGGAAAGATGGAAAAATGGTCGTACGCTGGCTTTTTTTCGGTCTGATCGTTGCCGCTTTGATCCGGGCTTATGTTCCGGCAGAGATGATGCAAACCCTCTTCGGGCCGACTCTGGCAGGCTTGTCCCTGACGCTCGCAGCAACAACTTTGATCGAGGTCTGTTCGGAAGGCTCGACACCGATTGCCGCCGACCTCGTTCAACGCGGGCAGGCCCCCGGTAACGGCTTTGTCTTTCTTATGGCCGGCGTCTCGACGGATTATACGGAAATTCTCGTTCTGAAAGATTTAATGAAAAGCTGGCGAATCGCCTCCTTGCTTCCGCTGGTTACCGTCCCTCAGATTCTTTTCCTTGGCTGGCTCTTAAACGCGGGAGTATAGGGACCCCCCGCACAATTCTTCATCTATATTATTTATAGGTCCTGCCAGGATTGAAACCGGAACCGGATCCGTTTGAAGAGCTCTGCCGTTGAGCTGTCGAGCCCGTCGCACTGCGCCTCGTCCCACCGTCCGAGAACGTCCTTGGCCAGAACTTTCCCGAGTTCAACGCCCCATTGGTCGTAAGGGTTGAGGCCCCAGATCATACCCTGCACAAAGATTTTGTGTTCATAGAGCGCAATCATCATGCCGAGATGGTACGGATCCATGTGATCGACCAGCAAAACGTTCGAGGGACGGTTGCCTTCAAAGACTTTCTGCGGGTCTTTGCCGGAATCGGCGAGGCTCCGGCCGTTCATCAACGCCCGCGGCTGTGCCAGCACGTTCGAAAGAAGAAGCTGGTGATGATTTCCGACCGGGTTCCGGGTGCTGATCGAGGCGATAAAATCGCACGGGATCAAGGCCGCGCCCTGATGGATCAACTGATAGAACGCATGTTGCCCGTTCGTGCCCGGCTCTCCGAACAGGATCGGGCCGGTCGGGAACCGCAAGCGGCGGCCGTAGCGGTCGACCTGTTTGCCGTTCGACTCCATGTCGGCCTGTTGCAGATAGGCCGGAAGGCGGTGCAAATGCTGATCATAGGGCAGGATGGCCGTGCTCTGCGCGCCGAAGAAACACCGGTACCACAGTCCAAGCAAGCCGAGGATGACCGGCATGTTGCGTTCCAGCGGCGCCTCGCAGAAGTGACGGTCCATCGCGTGCGCACCGTCAAGAAGCTGGCGGAAGCGATCGAAACCGATCGAGATCGCGATGGGCATGCCGATCGCGGACCACAGCGAGTAGCGTCCGCCGACCCAGTCCTTGAACGGGAACATGTTTGCGCTGTCGATGCCGAAATCCTGCACGGCGGGCTCGTTTGTCGACAGAGCGGCAAAATGTTTGGCGATCGCAGCCGTGTCGCCGCTATAGTGGTTCAGGAGCCAGGACTTGGCCGTCTGCGCATTCGCCATGGTTTCCTGGGTCGTAAAGGTTTTGGAGGCGATCAGGAACAACGTCGTCTCCGGATTGATCGCCTTGAGCGTCTCGTCGATATGCGCGCCGTCAACGTTGGAGACGAAATGCATCCGGATCCGCTCATGCGCGAACGGCTTCAGGGCCTCGCAGACCATGTACGGCCCGAGATCGGATCCGCCGATTCCGATATTGACGACATCGGTGACTTCCTTGTCCGTGAAGCCGCGCCATGTGCCGTTGCGTACGGAATCGGAGAATTGCTGCATCCGGCCGAGGACCTCATGCACGAAGGGCATGACGTTTTCACCGTCCACTTCGACGATGTCTTCCGCCGGACGGCGCAAGGCCGTGTGCAGCACGGCCCGGTTTTCCGTGACGTTGATCTTCTCACCCGTGAACATTTTCTCGCGCCAGCCTTCAAGATCGCAGGCGCGCGCAAGACCGATCAGGAGATCAAGGGTCTCGTCAGTCATAATGTTCTTCGAGAAGTCGCAGTAAAAACCCTCGACGTCGATCGCGTAGCGCGTCCCGCGTTCCGGGTCGTTTGCGAACAGATCACGCATATGCGTATTCTTCATCTTCTGCGCATGACGGCCGAGCGCGCCCCATTCCGGACGCTCGTCCGGCATCGGCGGCGGCGGTGTTTTTTTGACGGTCTTCGTGGTTTTCTTCCCGGATTTGGCGGCACCATTCTTCGGGGGAATATTCTGGTTCACGGCTTCATTCGACATCGGGAAGCTCCTTATATTGTGTGTGCGACTCAACATTAGCGGGTTGTCCGACAATCACAACGGCTATTTCGTCCGGTGACAAGAGACGTCTTGCCACACCCTGAACATCCTGAACGCTGACGGCGCGAATGGCATCTGCGCGCCGGTCGTAATAATCCGGCGGCAGATCGTCGAGTTGCAATCCTAACAGGAGGTTAGCAATGCGGTCTGTCGAAGACAGCGCCAGCGGCATGGCCCCGATCAGATAGGCTTTGGCATCGTCCAGCTCTTGCATGCGCATGGGTGCGTCACGAAGTCGCGTCATCTCCTCACGAACCAGAGAGAGGACTTCGGCCGCCGTTTCGTTTTTTGTCGAGGCCGTAATCTCCAGACCGTTGAAAGCATCCATGTTCAAAAGGCTGGAATAGATCCCGTAGGTCAGGCCGCGCTTCTCCCGGACTTCTTCGGTCAGGCGGGATCCGAATCCCGCGCCGCCCAGAATATGGTTCATAACGACGGCGGCAAAGTAATCCGGATCCTGCCGTCCGATCCCGCCCTGCATGATTCGCAGGACGCTCTGCGGAATGTCGTGTTCGTACAGGGCCGTCCGCCCGGCGTTCTGAAGCCCGAAGGCCTCAAGGGGCGGCGCGTCGCCAAGCTCCGGAAGATCTCCGAAAACCGCGTCCAGCCGCGCCGCAAGCGCGTCCGGCGTGATATCGCCCGCAACCGCGACGACGAGGCGGTCCCGGCCGAGATGCGTGCGCACGAAGTGTTCGAGATCGCCCCGGCCGAGGGCCTGAAGCGCGGAAATCGTCCCGCCGCTATTGCGGGCATAGGGATGTCCGGAAAAAAAGAAATCATTGGCCAGCCGCGCCGCGATCCATTCCGGGTCGGCCAGAGAAGATTTAATCCGTGTGATATTCGCCGCGCGCATCCGCTCGACCGGCTCCGGATCGAAACGCGGGGCCGTCAGGGCCGCATGCATCAGGGAAAATGCCGTATCCGCGTTGTCCGTCAACGTTTTCAGCGTCCCGAAAAAATGATCCCGGCTGCTGGAAAAACGCAGCGTGATCGCCAGATCCGCGAGCTTTTTCTGAAAAGCCTGCGACTCGAGATCGCCGGCTCCTTCATCCAGCGTGTTGGACACGAGCCGGGCGAGCCCCTGCTTGCCGTCCGGATCCTGCGCCGCGCCCGCGCCGCGAAACGCGAACGCCATCGCGATGACGGGGACGCTGTGATCCTCGACGAGCCAGGCTTCTACGCCGCTTTCGCTTTCGACGACGTGAACGTCGACAAAAGGTTTGTCTTCTTGCGGCTCTGCGGACACGCTACGCGGCGCAGAAAAAAGAATGAAGAGGACGAAAAAAGCGGAAAAAAGAACCGGACACAGTTTAACGATCGCGCGCAGCCTCATATTCAAAAAATCTCCATCGCCAGTAAATTTTTGCCAGCGGCTTCAGGCAGTGACTTCAGCCAGTAACGTTACCCGGTCAGTGGACCAGATCCACCCGCAGGATTCAAATAAAAACCCACATTGCCAACGCCCACTTTTAACATATCGTTTATGTTTTTCCGCTACTATGAAAGCAAGGAAAACAATGAGGGATTGCGTAAAATGGCAACATTTGCAGAGGTAAGAGCGGCAGCAAGAAACGAGACGTTTCAAAATCTGGATTTTGATAGCCCTCGTCAGGCTGAAGCGCGAAAAATTCTTGAGGATGCAGGCGTTCCTATCAGGGATGGTCAAATGATCACGTCCCACCCACAAGGGGGGCAGTGGTCTCGTGCTGATGCGGAAGTTCATCTTGCCTATCAAAAGGCACTCGAATCCCCAGGTTTTACTAAATTGCCAGAGTCTGTTCAGAACTATATTCAGACGGCCGTTAACTACGGAAAAGAATCCCTGTATCCGCCAGGATCAACAGCGGCCGGTAATATGGAGACAGCGAAAAGACAACAAGCGCTGGCAGGGATTTCCGATGGCCTGAAACAGAATATGGGGACGAATATCCCGCCCAAAACACAAGCTCTTCTGGAGGGTATTGATCGCCTTGGGAAAGAAACGGGAGGGAATGAAACTCGAGTGTTGGGTTTTCTTTCTGATGAAGCGCAGGCGGCACTAAAAGAGGCTTCCCCGGCACAGCGAGAACATATTCTTGCGGCTCTGGATGGGATCAAGGAGCAATATCCGGGTCTCGACGTCGATACGATCAAGGCAAAATTCCAGACCGTCCAGTTCGATCCGGAGGTTCTGGACAGCAGGGCGAGAATAGCTGCGGCTGACAATATGATCCCGGCCTATCCGAATGCGACCGATCTGCGTGAAGATGTTATGACAGAAGTTCGTTTAGCCAACATGCGTGCTGATTCTGGTTTGGCAGAAAAAATTGAAGGCGTTTTCAATGAGGTTTTTCCAGATCCGGACAAACCGGTTACCGTTGCAGATATGCGGCGGCTTCAGGCCGGATTGTCAGAGATGGCAGCTGCCGACGGTGAATACGCACAAACCGTTATGGAGCGTGTTGACCAGAGAATGGCAGGGACATATCACGCAAGAATCACAGACGCACTGAGAGAAGCAGCGGCACAAGGAAATCAAGCCGCCTCCACGACGCTTGAAGCCATGCCGGACAAGCCGCCAGGGACATTGGGTGGCGTTATGGACACTCTTGGGAACCTGAATGCCGCGGCTGATAGAGCCGGAAATGGCAGCGTATGGCGGCAAACGCTTGGAAAGATAACGCATGGGTTGGGACGCCTTGGAGGGGCCGCCGGAGCGGCAACCATCGCAGCCGTTGCTGTAAGCGGAGCAGCACACGCAGCGACGACGGCAGCACTCGGAGGAGGGAATTTAGACGAAATTGGGGAGGCGGCTCTTAACGGCGGCGTGGAGGCCATTGCGGAGAATTCTCTAGCCCCGCATACTGCTCAAGCTATCATGAACGGAGAGTCTGAAGATGAAATTGCCGATGCGGCAAGGATGGACGCTCTTAGTCAGGGATACGGTTTTGCCGGGACTTTTCTGGCAACAGCAGCGGCCGCTGGAGCTTTGCTTCTAACGGGAGGTACTGCAGCACCTTTTATGGCTGGTGCATTTGTCCTTTCAGCCGGAGCGGCCGGCGGATATGCGGGGCTTGTGGTTGGTGAGAACCTGGCCGCAGGAAGTGCGCCTCAGGGAGGAAGTGGATCTCATTGGCCGGGTGCTTGTCACGGTGTCGATGTTGTAGATCCAGCCGATCTTGAAATGGCTATGGGGGCGGCGGGTATTGACTGGAGGCAAGACTCTCCTGCTGCGAGTGATCCGTCTGCGGATTCTGCGCCACTGGGAATCGACCCCGATGTAATGGCTTATCTTGACAAGACAAGCGGGACTACACGGTCATTGGCATCTGACACGGGTGCCGGGATGAGCGGCCAACAGGCCTGTGTCGGTGAAGCGGCTCCGCTTTGCCAGACTTTTGCGTCTGTGGCAGGCCTCCCGGATCAAACACTGGGAACTCCGGCCCCGGCTCCGGTACCAGAGGGCGCCGCCCCGGATCCAGATGCCGTCGCCGTCGTGGAGGAGAACAACGGAGGCGGACAGGTCGGCCTGACGAGATAGCTCTTACAAAAATCGTGAAACAGGACGGACTACTCCGGAATATCGCGGTGACGGACGTGAAGCCGGGCCGCGATATCGTCCCCGGCCCGCGCCTTAAGAATATTCGCAAGCGTCTCGGTAACACAAACGGAGCGGTGCTGGCCGCCCGTACAGCCGATAGCCACTGTCAGATAGGACTTACCCTCATTCAGATAACGCGGCAGAAGCGGCAATAAAAGCGATTCCAGCGCCGCCAGAAAACCGGAAAGCGCCGGATCGGTTTCGATATAGGCCGCGACGTCCGGGTCTTTGCCGGTCCGGGGCTTAAGATCCGGAACCCAATGCGGGTTCTTAAGGAATCGTACATCAAGGACGATATCGGCATCTTTCGGCAGGCCGTTCTTGAACCCGAACGACATAAGGGTCACGGTGAGGCGTTCGCGGGCCATTGCACCGAAATGACCCTCCAGAATGCGCCGCAAATCATGAATGGAGAGCGCTGTCGTATCAATGCGCAGATCGGCTTTAGAGGCCAAAGGCCCTAGTAAATCGCGCTCATGCGCGATCCCGGCGCTGACCGGACGGTCCTTGGCCATCGGGTGTCGCCGCCGGGTCGTCGTGAACCGCTTTTGAAGTTCCATATCTTCGCAGTCCATGAACACAAGCGGCGCATTGAGACGGCGGCAGACGTCAAGAACGGCGTCCGGACAAAATCCACGCGTGCGCGTATCGATCCCAAGCGCGACCGGAGACGGCAAAAGCTCATAAGACTGATCCAGAAGCGGATCGATCAACGAAATCGGAAAATTGTCAAAGACCTCGTATCCGAAATCTTCAAGGGCTTTGAGCGCCGACGAAATTCCCGCACCGGAAAACCCGGTCACAAGAATCAGACGCGTATCATTCGAAGGCAAAGACTCAGGCATTCCGTTCCTTCGCAAGTAAAGTAACAACAAACCGCGCGCCAGTCACCCGGCCGTCTGCGGCCCGGATATTTTCGGCCCGGACCGTCCCGCCGAGAGACTCGACAATCTGCCGCGCAATCGAGAGCCCAAGGCCGGAATGCGCGCCGTATTCCTCATGTTCCGGCCGCTCGGAATAAAACCGCTCGAAAATCGTCTCGATCTTGTTCTCCGGAATACCGGGGCCGCGATCCTCAACCATCGTAATAATATGCGCCCCTGTGCGCTCCAGCGCAATCCGAACCTCCTCCCCGGAAGACGAAAACGACACGGCGTTCGCAATCAGGTTTCCGAACACCTGCCCGAGACGGCTCTCAAGCCCGTAAACACAATACGCAGCAGACGACGCCGCAGCGGCGGCAGGAACAAGAACAAGCGGACAGGACGGCGCGCGTTCCGCCTCCACAAGCGTTCTCAGAAGATGATGAAGATCCGTGACGCTGTCGCTCTCGTCGCGGGACAATTCGGCATCCAGCCGCGAAGCGGCGGAAATATCGGAGATCAGGCGGTCCAGACGCTGCACGTCATGTAAAATGATCCCCATAAGGCGTGCGCGCTGGGATTCGTCCGTAATTTTTTGCGCCGTTTCAACGGCACTGCGCAGGGAGGTCAGCGGGTTTTTGATTTCATGCGCGACATCGGCGGCAAAGCGCTCAATGGAATCCATCCGCACCCGCAACGCTTCGGTCATATCGCGCAGGGCCAGCGATAAATCGCCGATCTCATCGTTCCGGCCGGACAAGTCGGGGATCTGAATATCGCGGTGCTTGCTTTTCCGGACGTCCCGGGCGATATGCGCCAGACGCCGGAGCGGCCGCGAAATTCCGGCCGCGAGATAAAACGACAGCAAAAAGGTCACGGAAAGCGCTGCCAGAAAGACCTGAAACACATCCTGACGGACCTGTCCGAGAGCCTTTTCGATGGTATGCCCTTCCCGGATCAGCATGATCCCGCCCATAGTCCCGCCCGTTTTCTGAACCGGCGCCGCCGCCACAAGAATGATCACGCCGTCATTGCGCCGCCAGGCCGATCCGCTCGCCTCTCCCTGCATGGCCAGATGAATGTCGGGGAAATTAACCTTCGGCGTCGTTCCGGTCTGCGCATATGTCGGCATCGGAATCTGGCCCGGCAACAGGCTTGTCAGATGGGCGATCATGTTCCGGATCGCCTGCGAAACGGAAGACCGGACGGGCGCCTCGTCATCAGGAATTTCAGACCGGACAGCATCTCCCGGACCGCCCGGACGGCTGGAGTCGGCGATCAGTTTTCCGCGGACGTCAAACAAAAGCGTCCGGTCTTCGGTCGTATCCGAAAGGCGATGAACCATGCGCCGGGAAAGCTCCGGAACGAGCGCCTCAACAAAAGCACCCGGAGATTGAGAACCGAGCACCGACGACGCATCCGCGGGTCTTATGGCCCCTTCCGCGACAGCTCCGGCAAACAGGCGCGAACGAACGCGCAACGTCTCAAGCTCGGCGCGGATCAACTGGTTTTGATACTGCCCGAGATACATAATCCCCCCCGCAAGAACCAGAAGGGGAATCAGGTTAACGGTCATGATCCGGACCGTCAGACCGCTGACGGCGCGTCTTTGTTCCTGCCGGCCGCGATTAAGAGCCGTTTTGATCCTTGTAACGATATCCCATGCCATAAAGCGTCTCGATCTGAGAAAATTCGGGGTCGATTTTGCGGAATTTCTTCCGGATGCGTTTGATGTGAGAATCGATCGTGCGATCATCCACATAGATATTCTCACCATAAGCCAGCCCGATGAGCTGGTCACGGGTTTTTACAAGCCCCGGGCGTTCGACAAGCTCTTTTAACAAAAGATATTCCGTGACGGTCAGATCGAGCGCCCGGTCTTTCCATTTGCACATATGGCGGGCGTCATCCAGAACGAGATCGCCGCGCACGATCAGAGCGTCTCCGCCCTCTTCTTCCGCCTGCTCCGGTATCCCGGAAGCCGCAGAAGCGCCTTTCAGCGCCCGGCGACGCAACAGGGCGCGGATCCGCTCGATCAGGAGGCGCTGGGAAAACGGCTTGGTGATATAATCGTCCGCGCCGAGGCGAAGCCCGACAATCTCGTCGACCTCATCATCCTTGGACGTCAGAAAGATAACCGGAATATCCGAAATTTCGCGGATTTTCTCCAGAAGCTCGATCCCGTCCATCCGGGGCATTTTGATATCGAGCACGGCCAGATCCGGCAACGCTTCCGGCGTTCGGGGCGCGCACATCGCCCGAAAGGCTTCCTCTCCGTCATTATAGGTCACGACGTCGAAGCCTTCGGCTTCAAGTGCAATCGACACCGAAACCAGAATGTTCCGGTCGTCGTCGACAAGGGCAATCCGGCTTTGCTCGGTCATCATTAACGTCCTTTGTCCAGTCTATTTGTCTTTCTTTCGGTCATCCTGAACGTATGCGGAGGATCTTTTACAGGAAGAGTTTAATCCACTCTGTCCGTGCCCGCCAGACCGATCTCGTCAAGAACGGCTCCGGCGAGGTAGAGCGATCCGGCAATCAGGACGATTTGAGGATCATTGACTTTCGCAGAACCGTCCTCTGATCCGGCCAGAAAAGAGAGTGCCGCCGCGACGGACGAAAAACCGCGAACTTTTTGTGAACCCGCACAAAAAGAGATCTTCGATAGATCTTTATGTGTCAAAGACACCTCTTTAGACGGCACGGGGACAATAGAAACCGTCTCGCAGAGATCAAACAGCGGAGACAGAAAGGCCTCAACGGGTTTGCGGGCCAGCATCCCCAAAATCAGATGAACCTTCGGATGACCCGCCTTTTTCCAGAGCTGAACCTGACGGGCCAGAGCTGACCCGGCACTGTCATTATGCCCGCCATCGAGATAAATTTCGAAAGCGGACGGATCTTCAAGAGGAAACCGTTCGGCCGGCAATCTTTGAAGACGCGCCGGCCAGTCGACGGAAGCCAGCCCTTCCCGGATCCGCGCCGGATCGAACGTCCAGCCAAGCTGCACTTCAATGATTGAGAGCGCCGCCACGGCGGACGCGGCATTTTCAAGCTGATGCGCCCCTTCAAGGGCCGGCACAGGCCAACGCTTCCCGTCAAGTTCAAATCCGGATGCTTCTCCCGGCATCGAAACCGAAAACCGCGAGGCATCAAGAATATCGCATAACGACGCCCCGATCTCTTTCGCCTTCGCCATAACGACGTCGGCCACGACGGAATCCTGTTGCGGAGCCAGAAGAACCGGACAACCCGGCTTGATAATCCCGGCTTTCTCCCCGGCAATTTCACGAAGCGTTTCGCCAAGAAACTCCATATGGTCCATCGAGACCCGCGTGATCAAACTCAAAAGCGGTGTCGGAATAACATTCGTCGTATCAAGCCGCCCGCCAAGCCCGGTCTCGAGCAACACGATATCCGCCGGAACCTCGACAAACGCATCAAGGACAAGTGCCGTCGTAAATTCAAAGAACGTGATCTCTCCGCCCGCATTAAGGTCCCAGATCCGGTTCAGGCGGCGCAGAAGATCCACATCATCGATTTCCCGCCCGGCCAGAACGATCCGTTCGTTAAAGCGCACGAGATGCGGCGAGGTATAGACATGAACTCTTTTCCCGTGTGCCTCTAAAATGGCGCGAAGCAAGGAAATCGTAGAACCTTTACCGTTCGTCCCGGCGATGTGGATACAAGGCGGCAGGCGCAGATGCGGGTCACCGAGCCGGTGCAGAAGATCGAAAAGAGGCTGACGAAAAGAAAGATCGACAACAATGCCGTCGCGGCGCAAGACATAGATCCGCTCCAGCATGTCCTGGAGATCCGGGACGGGATGGTGTGCATCTGCCCGGTTCATCGACCCGGCTCTCTAAGCCGCCGCCGAGCGGGCTTTTTTGGCCGATTTACAATCGCAATCGGCCGCCGCATCGGAGATGCTGTCATGCATCAAAATGGACAACAGCGTCTTCAGCGTATTGCGGATATCCTTGCGTTTGACGACCATATCGACCATGCCGTGCTCAAGAAGATACTCCGCCGTCTGGAAATCGTCCGGCAGTTTCTCGCGGATGGTTTCCTGAATGACCCGCTTCCCGGCAAAGCCGATCATCGCCCCGGGCTCGGCAATATGAATATCCCCAAGCATCGCAAACGATGCACTGACCCCGCCCGTCGTCGGGTCCGTCAGAACGACGATATACGGCAACCGCGCATCCTTGACCATATTCACGGCAATCGTGGAACGCGGCATCTGCATCAGGGAAATCATGCCCTCCTGCATCCGCGCCCCGCCGGACGCCGGAATCACGATCAACGCCGCCTTGTTTTTCACTGCCGTCTGCGCGGCTTTGATCAGCCCTTCTCCGACGGCGCTTCCCATCGAGCCGCCCATGAACGCGAAATTCATTGCCGCCACGACAACCTCTTTCGCGCCGATTTTGCCGTGTGCAATAATGAGAGCATCACTCTCGCCGGTATTCGCCTGCGCATCCTTGAGCCGGTCTGCGTAGCGTTTGCGGTCCTTGAATTTCAGGGGGTCGGCCGGAACGTCCGGAAGCTTGATCTCTTTATAGGCGCCGTCATTGAACATCAGCTCCAGCCGCCGCCGCACGGGAATTCGCATATGATGCCCGCAATGATAGCAGACATTCAGGTTATCCTCGAGATCCCGGTGGAACAGCATCCCCTCGCACGCATCGCATTTTTTCCAGAGATTATCCGGAATTTCTTTTTGCGCGACGATCGAGCTGATTTTCGGTCGAATGAAGTTCGTCAACCAGTTCATATTTTTGCCTGCCTTTTGCCCCTTTTTACGGAACCCGATTTATCTCTTATCTGCACCGCGCTTGTCAAGCTGCGCCGTCAAGTCGAGTCAACTCACACCTCTTCCAGCATCCGCATGGCCGCCCGCGCCTCAAGCGCACGGCATGTCACGATACTGGCCGGATCGGCAATAATTCTCTCGAACGCCGTGCGATTTTCCGGCGTATCGAACTCGAATCCCATTAACGCCCGGCCGATCGCCTCCCCCGTATAACGATAGTTAAAATAACAAATACTCGAGACGCTCGAGGCGCGCTCTAAAAAGTCATGCAGTGCCCCGCGCCGCTCCGGAAAATGAACATGGAGCAGATACGGATCCTTGAACAAAGACGGATTATAGGGGATCACGCGGTAACGCACATCGGCGTCCCCCGTCACATCCTCAAAATCCAGCCCTCGCGCCTCGAAATGCCCGGACAAGGCATCGATCTTCTCTTGCTCGGCTTCAAAAGCCAGAATGGGCCAGGCTCCGTCCCGGCGGGTTTTCCCATAGAGAAACGCCGCGATATTCACGTCCGGCACCTGATCGAGCAGATGAAGCAGTTCGCCCGGTCTCTCTTCGATATGGAACCGGTAATACCGCCGCGTTTTCGCCCCGACGGACGCTCCCGTCGCAATCAGGGAGAGCTTGTCAAAATCCATATTTGCCCCGCAGAGAATACAAGCGGCTTTCTTGCCCTTCATCTCTTCGGCGTGTTCCGCGGCATAGCGGATCAGCCCCGCCAGCCCCATCGCACCGGACGGCTCCGGGATCACGCGCTTGAGCTTCCACAAACGCTCAATCGCCGCGCAAACCTCTTCATTCGTCACCGTGATCACGTCGTCGAGCACATCCTTGCAAATTTCGAATGTGATATTCCCCGGACGTTTGACAGCCGTGCCGTCGCAAAACGTGTCGACACTCTCAAGCGTCACCGGCTGTCCCGCCTCAATAGAGGCCTTCATGCTGGCCTGATGAACGCCCTCGACACCGATAATTTTCGCGTCCGGATAGTGAAGGCGCAGCCATGTCCCGACCCCGGCCGCCAATCCGCCCCCGCCGATCTGGACGAAGACAACATCAAAAGGCCCTTTCCCGGATAAAATCATCTCATCAGCGATCGTCGCCTGCCCGGCAATGGTATAAAGATCGTCAAAAGGGTGTATAAAACACATCTTATGCTCTTTGGCATACGCATCGGCCGCCGCCGCGGCCTCATCATACTTGTCCCCGACAAGAATCACCTCGGCATAGTCGCCCCCATGCAACTTCACGGCGCTCTGCTTCATTTGCGGCGTCGATTTCGGCATAAATATTTTGGCCGGGATACCGAGCTTGCGGGCACTGAGCGCAACGCCTTGCGCATGGTTGCCGGCCGACGCGGCGACAACGCCCTTTGCGCCGGTCCGCGCGACGGTCAAAGCCGTGCAATTCTGCGCGCCACGCCATTTATAGGCATTAATGGGCGAGAGATCCTCCCGCTTGACCCAGGTCTCGAAGTCCGGGCTGATCGCAAGCTCTTCGAGCGGTGTCGGCCGCCCGACACAATAAACACGCTCCCGTGCCCGCAAGATTTCAGAAACAAGCCGATCTTTCATAGATTTAGTCATGAGACACCCCAAGATATTTTTTCGTTTATTATTATTCTTGCAACGCAGAAGACAACGACCCGACAAAGGCCCGGACCGCCGCATCAGCCTCATCCGGAGACGCACAGGATTTCAGCGCATTGACAATCGCAGAGCCGACAACGAGGCCATCCGCGACCGGCGCAAGCCGTCGCACATCGTCCGGCGTTTTAATCCCGAACCCGACAGCAAGCGGCAGATCCGTATGTTTGCGAACCATTTCGAGATGCGCCCCGACCTTTGCCGGATCGGCACTCGCCGTCCCGGTAATCCCGGTAATCGAGACATAATACAAAAATCCGCCGGCATTCTTCAGGACCACGGCCAGTCGCGCCGCATCCGTTGTCGGCGTCACGAGGTGAATAAGATCCAGCCCCGCCGCCTGCGCATAAGGCAAAAGCTCTCCCTCTTCCTCCGGCGGCAAGTCGACAATAATCAGGCCGTCCACACCGGCATCCGCCGCCGCACAGGCAAACGTCTCGGCCCCATAGGAAAAAATCGGATTGAAATATCCCATCAGGACAAGAGGCGTCGTCGTATTCCCCGCACGGAATGTGCGAACCATCTCCAGAACGCCGTCAAGGGTCATGCCGTTTTCCAGCGCGGCAAGAGAAGACGCCTGAATGGCCGGACCATCCGCCATCGGATCGGAAAACGGCATCCCAAGCTCGATAATATCGGCCCCTGCCTCCGGCAAAGCCTTCAGAGCCGCCATTGACACCTCACGGTTCGGAGCCCCGGCCGTCATAAACGTCACAAGGGCCTTGCGGCCTTCGCGCCGCGCCTGACAAAAAAAGGCTTCCAGTCTGGACATCGTATTTTTCTCTTTCATGTTTTGTAATTATTCGCATTTAAAATCAGACATTTTAAATGCGAGCCCTCAAACGCCGGGCATGCTTTCGTCCTTACGGACGCCTCGCTATTGCTCGGTACAATTTCCGATAAGAATTTGTCTTAATTCTTATCGGAAATCACTATTATATATTCAATCCAGCGTCCTGATTACAGGGACACGCCCAACTCACCGGCAACCGTGAAAATATCCTTGTCGCCGCGGCCGCATAAATTCATGACCAGCAAATGATCCTTCGGCAAAGTCGGCGCGAGCTTCATGACATGCGCGAAGGCATGCGCCGGTTCAAGAGCCGGAATGATCCCCTCCAGACGACTCAGAAGCTGAAAGGCTTCAAGGGCTTCCCGGTCGTTGGCAACAACATAATCGACCCGTTTTTGTTCCCTGAGCCAGGTATGCTCCGGCCCGACCCCGGGATAGTCCAGCCCGGCGGAAATCGAATGAGCCTCGGTAATCTGCCCGTCCGCGTCCTGAAGAAGCATCGTCTTGTTCCCGTGAAGAACACCGGACCGTCCGGCATTCATCGACGCTGCATGACGCCCGGTCTCAATACCGTGCCCACCGGCCTCAACGCCGTAAATCTTCACCCCGGGATCATCGAGGAAAGGATGGAAAAGACCGATCGCGTTGGACCCGCCGCCGATACAGGCCACAAGACTGTCCGGCAACCGCCCTTCCTTCTCCATGATCTGTTCCCGGGTTTCCTTGCCGATGACGGACTGAAACTCGCGCACCATCTCGGGGTATGGATGCGGCCCGGCCGCCGTCCCGATGAGATAATATGTATCATCGACATTGGCGACCCAGTCGCGCAACGCCTCGTTCATCGCATCTTTCAGAGTCCCGGCGCCGGACGTCACAGGCCGCACCTCGGCCCCGAGAAGTTTCATCCGGAACACATTCGGCTTTTGCCGTTCGACATCCGTCGCCCCCATAAAGATGGTGCAGGGAAGGTCAAACAAGGCGCACACGGTCGCTGTTGCGACTCCATGCTGTCCCGCGCCGGTCTCGGCAATGATACGGGTTTTGCCCATTCTGCGGGCGACGAGGATCTGACCGAGACAGTTATTGATCTTGTGTGAACCGGTATGGTTCAATTCATCCCGCTTGAAATAGATCTTTGCGCCGCCGAAATGCGCACTTGCCGCCGCCGCATGATAAAGCGGAGATGGCCGCCCGGAATAATCCCGGCACAGATAGGAAAACTCGTCCCAGAACGCCTGATCCGCGCGCGCGGCATGCCAGTGCTTTTCCACGTCAAGAATAAGGGGCATCAGGGTCTCGGCTACATATCGTCCGCCAAACGATCCGAAATGACCCATCTCATCCGGTCCCGACCGAAAGGAATTCGCGCGCATTTTTTCGTCCTTCTTGTTTATTTTTATGCCTTCATCTCATGACATCGCATCACGACCCGTCACATTATCCCCCCGGACTCCACTTGCAAAGAGGGGAATGAAGAAAAGAACCGGCATTTTAGGCCGTCTCCCTGAAAAATCTGCAAACAAACACCAGGAGAGATCTTGAGAAAACGGTTTTAGACCGTCTAAAAACCAGCCCCGCCGCGGCGCCAATCTGAACGGCAAGGAGTTCGGCGACAAGGACTCTATCGACAGGAAACTCTTCAAACGCCTCACCTTCGCGGAGATGACAAAAAAGAGCTTTTTGCAGAGGCCCCTTTGGAGTCTATCATTTTTTTTGCGAATGACTATAACGCAAAAACAGCCCCGTTTGGGGCTGTCTTGAAACGTTATCCACTGTGCTGTGCCATCACATCAGGCCGCTTTTCTGCCCATGGCCGTTGCGGCCTGTTTGGCGATTGCGGCGAAAGCATCGGCATCCTTGACCGCGATATCCGCCAGAACCTTCCGGTCAAGCTCGATCCCTGCTTTTTTCAGGCCGCCCATGAAGACGGAGTAGGTCAGGCCGTGTTCGCGCACGGCGGCGTTGATCCGCTGGATCCACAGGCTCCGGAAATCGCGTTTGCGGACCCGGCGGTCGCGGTAAGCGTATTGCAGCGCGCGCTCAACACGTTGAAGCGCGATGCGGTAACAGTTCTTCGAACGGCCCTTGTAGCCCTTGGCCATTTTAATAATTTTACGGTGACGGGCGTGGGCGCGCGGCCCTCCTTTTGTACGTGCCATTATTCAGCCCCTCCCTCTTTCGTGGTGGAGGCGGAGGCTTTTTTGCCGCGCTGCTTGCGCGCGTAAGGCAGGAAGTTGTTCAGGACGAGACGCGCATCCGCATCCGCCATAACCGTCGTGCCTTTGGCTTTACGTTTCATGGATTTCGATTTGTTCATCATCATGTGGCTTGTGAAGGCCTGTTTGCTTTTGACCTTGCCGCTTGCCGTGACTTTGAAGCGCTTTTTCGCGCTCGATTTGGTTTTCATCTTCGGCATTTCATACTCCCTTTTCGTGACAAGTTTTGATATCAGGGCGGCCGAGGCATGCCGATTTTCAGCCAGACCGCCGACTATTCTCTTTCGAGAGACCTGCTTATACCGTCCTCATCGTGAAAATGCAAGCTCTTTCAAAGCCTGGAAGATTCGATAAGGGATTGTTTTGCGTCTTGCGTTCTCCTGCTTCGTACTATAAGTCTTCGCGGATGAGTATGCACATTCAAACCACGACATTGGAAAACGGCCTGCGGATCGTCACGGATACGGTCTCTTCTGTGGAGTCCGTCGCGCTCGGCATATGGGCCGGCGTCGGCACCCGGAACGAGATGGCGCAGACGAACGGCGTCGCCCATATGGTCGAGCACATGCTGTTCAAGGGCACGAAAACCCGGAACGTCAGCGAAATCGCGGGTCGGATCGAATCCGTCGGCGGACATGTGAACGCTTACACGTCCCGGGAAGTCACGAGTTATCACGCCCATCTTCTGAAACAGGATACGGCGCTTGCGGTCGACGTCCTGTCCGATATGGTCATGAATGCGACGCTGCCCGAAGACGAACTCGAGCGCGAACGTCAGGTCATTCTGCAGGAGATCGGCATGGTCGCGGACACGCCGGACGATGTGATCTTCGATCATTATCAGGAGACGGCCTATCCCGGACAAACGCTCGGCGCGCCGATCCTGGGAGACGGGCACAGCGTCCGGGCGATGCCGCGATCGGCGCTGCAAACTTATATCGACCGTCATTACACCCCGGCGAATATGGTCGTTTCGGCCGCGGGAAACATCGACCATGACCATTTTGTCGATCTTGTGACGGAGCGGATGGCGGGCCTCGCGCCGGGTGAGAAAACGCCGCGCGGTACGGCCGTCTATCAGGGCGGCGAATCCCGCCGGGAAAAGCCGCTGGAGCAAAGCCACATCGTCCTCGGCTTTCAGGGATTGCCGCGATTGGACGACGCCTATTACCGGATTGTGATGCTGTCCGCGATTCTCGGCGGCGGGATGTCTTCCCGGCTCGTTCAGGAAATCCGCGAGAAACGCGGGCTGGTTTATTCGATTTACGCTTTCCACAGCGCCTATGTCGATGACGGGCAGTTTCACATTTATGCCGGAACCGGGCCGGACAGACTGCCGGAACTCGTCCCGGTTTTGTGCGATCAGCTTCAAAATCTCGGAGAAACGTTGACGGACGAGGAAGTCGAGCGCGCCCGCGCCCAGCTCAAGGCCGGGCTCCTGATGGGGCGCGAGTCGATGACGACCCGGGCCGACCAACTGGCCAAACACATGATTTTTTTCGACAAGGCGCTGGATATCGCACAGATCGTCGCGCGGATCGATGCCGCCCGGAAAGAGGATATTTGCGCGATGGCGCAGCGCCTCTTTTCTCAGCGCCCGACACTCGCATTGCTTGGCCCCCTTGAAAAGATGGAAAGCTATGAGCAGGTTTGCGGACGTCTTGCGGCGTGAGCGAACGGGAAAAGACCTTACAAACCGGGATCGATTCGATCATTTTCCGGCCTGCGACCTGCTCTCTCCCCGGCTTCACCTCCGCCCGTCCCGCCCGGACGACAGCCGCCAGTGGCGCGCGATCCGGACCCGGAACCGGGAGCGCCTGCGCCGCTACGAACCGCTCTGGCCGAAAGACGCTTTAAGCCCGGAATATTTCCTCCTCCGTCGCCGGACGCAGATCCGGAACTGGCGGAACGACCGGGGCTATGCCTTTCTGATTTTTATGCGTGATGAGGGCCGCCTGATCGGCGGCGTGAATATCAATCATGTCTGCCGCGGCGCGGCGCAATCCGCCACGCTCGGATACTGGATCGACGCGGCGGAGGAAGGCCGGGGCTATATGAGCGAAGCTGTCCGCCTGATCCAGGCCTTCGCGTTTGAACAGATAGATCTTCACAGGCTGGAAGCCGCCTGTCTGCCGGGCAATCTCCGCTCGCGGAAGATGCTGGAGCGCACCGGCTTTACCGAGGAAGGATTCGCCCGGCATTACATCCGGATCAACGGGGTCTGGGAAGATCACGTTCTCTACGGCTTGCCGGTAGAAATGTGGAAATCGTCTTCATAAGTGTGCTTTTTCTCTTCAGGCCCAGAACATCCACCCCAGAAACAATCCCATGAGAAATCCCATAAACGCTCCGGAAAATGCGAAAACGGCATAGGCGATGATCATTTCCGGGTGCCCGTGCCCGTCCTCAAAAGTCAGCTTCATCTCCCTATCATTGTCCATCCTTCCTCCTCTCAATCTCAGGCATATACAATTAGGTGTTATAGCCTTTTGCGCAGTGAATAGAGACTATAGTCTCCTTTGCAAGACGATGCAAGGCCGCAATCATGTCCGCCATGAAAGACAGGCTGCCTTACGATATTGTGGATGGCGTCGTCGCGCGTTTTGCAGAGCTGCGTGCAGCTCGAAACCTGTCCTATGAAGAGCTTTCTCGTCGAACGGGGCTGCACCGTACCGCGATTAGCCTGATTGAGCGGAACGAACGCTCGCCGACATTGTTAAGTTGTATAAAAATTGCCTCGGCGCTCGATATTAAACTTGAAGACCTGATCATTCAGGCAAGACGGCAGGCGGCCGAGAAGACCGGAGAATGACGTGTTAAGGGTGCTTTTATACACGGCAAAGAATTCGGGTTAATTTTCTCCATCCGCCATTGCGAGGAGGCAACGCCGACGTGGCAATCCAGCCGCTGAGCCAGCCATGGGGGCATTCTCTGGCCAAATTTCCGGATTGCCACACTCCCGTTGGTCGTTCGCA